>JAFZDG010000174.1 GCA_017561285.1 Bacteroidaceae bacterium | reverse complement strand
GAGCTTGAGCATCACCTTCTTTGGCAAACTTCTCAAGAGATTTGCTATAGAAAGAGTAGAGTTTTTGCTTGGCTTCGTCATTTCCTGCTACTGCAGCTTTATAATACCATTGAGCCGCCTTATCGGTGTTGGCAGTAACACCGTCACCATTGTAATAGGCATTAGCCACTGCTAATTGCGATGCAACATCACCCTTTTTAGCCGCCTTTTCTAACTCTTTACTGTATGACTGTGCTAACAATGGCAATGACATTGTAAATAGCACCATAAAAGTTAATAGTTTTTTCATTGTTTTTATGTTATTTAGTTATTTAGTAATAAATTATATTTTGCTATTTTCTTTTTGACAAGATTTTTTGCCCCCGCCACAGGAGGTCGGCGATGGTATTTGACCGGGTATGAGTGAACTGTAGCAAGGTGGATTGTAGGAGGTAGGTGGAGTATCCAACTTTACTGCCAAGTCGAAACCTTGTGCGCGTATCTGTTGTACAATGCTGTTGAAGATAGATTGCACATTTACTCCATGCATACTACCACCATTGGCTTGTGTGCTAAGTCCCGGTATAGATACCTTAGGGTATTTGATTGCCGAGTTGCCTATTTTGCAGGGAATAAATGAGAATAGTTGTTGATCTTGTGCATACATTCTACACGACCAAAAATGGCTGCCGCTTGTGAGCGACAGGTTGTAGTCAACGAATAAGGTAGGTAGGTTGTATTGCGTGTAAGTTTCTCTTGATATAAGCTTGTCAAGAACAAGAACTGTGTCGATAAAAAAATCACTCTTGCGACGATGTCCAAAGAGGACTAAGTCGCCTGCAGCCATCGATGGGCGTATCTTGCAGCAGGAGTAGTAAAAAGTGTTACCAAAAACAAATGGGTCGGTATTTAGTATCAGTCCATTGCAACGAGGCTGAAGAAACAGAGGGGTGTGTATGTTGCGATATGAAGATGTTGTAGGATAGTTGCTATTGGGTGTATAGTTGCTACAACCTTCAAATTCGCCTAAGAAGTATATATCTTGGTTCTTCAACAATTTGTTATTGCCATCAACTACCTCGGCATTTGTTGCGTGTAGCAGCTTGCGCATATGAGGTGCTTGTCTATTGCAGCAGCAATAATTGGGCATCAACATTGCTCCTGATGGTTCGGCAAATGGATGTGCAGTGAAATATAGCGATGGCATAGACTTGCAGTTTTTGGGTGGCATAGTAAAAAATTGATTACTGATTAGATTATAGTGTGTTTTAAGTTTTAATATTTTCTTGCAAAAGAAGTGATAATAAATAAGAATCGGCTGGTTCATTCTGGTTCATATATTGGTTCATATTGGTTCATATTGGTTGATTTCAATAAGGTATTTCGTACATACAAAATTTATTTTTACTTTTGCATAGCAGAGCAAAGTTGCCTGTCGTCGCATTGTGCTGTTATGAATGAAGAGAACAAATACATAGATCTGTGTCGTGCCGTAGAGAGGCGTGCTTGTCGCGAGGTGAAGACTCCGCGCGACTTTGATTACTTGTCGGTGTGTATCGAACAGTTGACTCACCAGCACTTGGGTGTGTCGACACTCAAGCGCCTGTGGGGTTACTTGGGCGAAGAGGGGAAATGCACCCCTCGACAATATACGCTCGATATATTGTCGCGCTATGTGGGGTACAAGAGTTATGAGGCATTTCAACAAGGCTCGACATTGACAAGCGAAAGTGACAGCGACTTTGTAAATGCACAATCGATAAGTGCCGACCGCATAGCGGAGAAGGAGCGCATACGCATCATGTGGAATCCAGACCGCGTAATGATAGTGCGCTGTGAGGGTGACAATACCTTTATAGTAGAGGAGGTGATGAATAGCAAGCTGAGCGTGGGCGACTGCTTCTGTTGCGACCGATTTACGCAGGGCGAGCCGCTGTTTCTGTACAACCTTGTTCACGAGGACAACAAGCCCGCGGGCTATGTGTGCGGTCGATTGGGCGGTGTACGATTCAATGTATTGACTGCGATGGATTAATGTATTGGATATGAATAAATTACCCCCCCCTAAAAGGGAAGCCCAAAGATGTAGTAGATTATACAAGAATAGGGTCTATGAGTATGCGAATAAATGACATAGATCCTTCGGTATTTATAGAGGCGGGTGTGGATGTGACTACCCATACCGGCGAACGCATAGTGCCACTGCCGATGGGCGAGAGTGCAACATCGCTATTGTATAGCGTGAATGTGGGTGGTAAGATGGTGTTTATGAAACGCTTGCGCCCCAATCTGTTGCGTGATATCAGGCATAGGTCGTTGTTTCGCAAGGAGTATGAGGTAGGCAGCCGACTGTCGCATCACAACATTGTGCAATATGAGCAAATGTATGAAAGTGATGACGATTGCTATCTGCTCATGGAACATATTCAAGGACAAACCCTTGCCGAATATATCGACTTTAATTCGGCTTACTTTTCCAATCGTCGCAATCTTGATAAGTTTGTTCGTCAGCTACTGGCCGGAGTAGGGTATTTGCATGAACAAAATGTGCTACATGGTGACCTGAAACCGCAAAACATCATGCTCACACAAGTCAACAACGATGTGAAAATAATAGACCTTGGCTTCTGTTTCTGCGACAGCTATACCGATACTGCCGGAATGACTCGCAAGTATGCCGCACCCGAACAGCTCGATGGGGAGGTGCAGAAGTTGGATTGTGCGAGCGATATATATTGTATAGGACGCATACTCGAATACATAGACCAACGCATAAGTAGAGGACTACCGTTGCGCTATCGAAGCATCATGAAGCGCTGCCTTAAGGAGGAGAAGTGGCAACGATACAGCAGCGTAGATGAAATACTGCAATACCTGAACCGCCGCTGGTGGAACAAAAAGCGTGTGTGGAGTGCCGTGGCTGCAATATTGGTGCTGGCAGGTAGCGTGTGGAGTGTATACCAAGAACGACACGAACCTTTGTACGATGGTGTGAAGTATGGCATAGGCTACAAAATAGTGTCGGAAGAGAGTCGCACCTGCGAGGCTGTGTGTCATACTGAAAAAGCCGGTGTCAGGGATTTGGTATTGCATAGTGTGGTGCTTATCAATGGCAAAGAGTATAGAGTGGTGAGTGTAGCCGATAGTAGTTTTGTTGATGACTCGTTGGCCGTGTCGATACACATCCCCGAGGGTGTCGAGCGCATAGGCGAAGCCGCTTTTCGCGATATCAAAAATATAACGCTGGTGAATATACCCAATAGTGTGAAGTATGTAGGTAAAGAGGCCTTTATGGAAATGGATAATCTTGCGCACCTCTCTATAGGCAACGGTATAGATACCATATACGAGCGCACATTTGCTTGTGATGCGGCTCTTTTGCGAGTGGAGATACCCGAGGGTGTGAAAACACTGAAGCTCGATGCCTTTGCCGGGTGTTGGAGTCTTAAATATGTAACCCTACCATCGACACTTACCACCATAGAGCGAGGCGTATTTTATGAATGTACATCGCTCGAGGAGATAACCCTGCCGGCCTCGGTGCATACTATTGGTGAGTATAGCTTCTATCATTGCGATAGACTTACCGATATATACAACTACAGCCCTGTACCACAGCCTTCGCTGCCTATCGTGCAGAAAGCCTCGGGTGTAACCTTGCAT
>JAFZDG010000016.1 GCA_017561285.1 Bacteroidaceae bacterium | reverse complement strand
ATCAGTTGTTTACTGTTAGTCCGAGTAATCGTGTGTTGGTTGCCGACTATACGGCTACCATAAAAGGTTGCCAGACGGTCGAAATACGACCGCAAGTAAGCGGTATGATTACCGATATACGTATCAATGAGGGTGATATTGTCAGTATGGGGCAGGTTCTTTTTGTAATAGATCCGGTACCCTATGAGGCCGCATACGAAATTGCTGCTGCCAATGTTAAGAGTGCCGAGGCTGCTCTCTCTACAGCTCAGTTGCTGTTGCAGAGCAATCAAGAACTTTACGAGCAAGATGTTGTGTCGGAGTTTGACCTTATGATGGCACGCAACGATTTGGCGGAGGCCGAAGCCAAACTGGCATTGGCACTTGCCGAGGAGACCAATGCATTCAACAACTTGTCATATACCGAGGTGAAATCACCTGTTAATGGTGTGGCCAGTATGATACCTTATCGTGTGGGAGCATTGGTAAATAGTAGTATTGCACAGCCGTTGGTTACGGTATCGGACGACAGTCAAGTCTATGCCTATTTCTCAATGGCCGAAAATCAGATGCTCGACCTTATATATCAATATGGCTCATTGCAACGTGCTATCAAAGAGATGCCCGAGGTTGAGTTGCGTATGAGTAATGGTGATATTTATGAGCACAAAGGTCGTATCAATGCTATCAGTGGTACGATAAGTGAGAGTACCGGTGCAGTGAGTCTGCGTGCGGCATTCCCTAATAGAGGTCGCGTGTTGCGTGATGGTGGTAGCGGTACAGTGCTTATACCATCGGAACGCGAAAATTGCATTGTCATACCGCAGTCGGCTACCTATGAGTTGCAAGATCGCATATTCGTGTATAAAGTTGTCGAGGGACGTGCTGTATCGACAGCTATCGAAGTTATGCCTCAAAATAATGGTGTAGAGTATATTGTGGAAAAAGGTCTGCATGAAGGCGATGTGATAATAGCCGAGGGTGCCGGTCTTATTCGTGAAGGTACTGTTGTTGTAAAACAAGAGAGTCGAGAGGAGGAGTAATAGATGAATGTAAAGACTTTTATTGACCGTCCTATTCTCTCTTGTGTTGTTGCGGTAGCCATTATGCTACTGGGCGTGATAGGACTGATGCAATTGCCCGTTGAGCAATTTCCTGAAATTGCACCGCCAACGATCAGCGTTTCGGCCAACTATGCCGGTGCAAGTGCCGAAACTGTACAGAAGAGTGTCGTTATACCCTTGGAAGAGGCTATCAACGGTGTCGAGGATATGATGTATATGGTATCATCGGCATCCAATAATGGTTCGGCAAGTATTCAGATATACTTCCGTCAAGGTACCGATGGCGATATGGCGATGGTAAATGTGCAAAACCGTATGGCTCAAGCGCAGGGATTATTGCCGGCTGAGGTTACTCGTAGCGGTGTTACGGTGCGCAAGCGTCAGACCAGCCGTATAAAGATGTTGGCCATCTATAGCCCCGATAACAGTTTCGACCAGAACTTTATCAGCAATTATGCCAAAATCAATATCGAACCACGTCTTTCGCGTATCGCAGGAGTAGGTGAGGTGGATATTATGGGTGGCGACTATTCGCTGCGTATATGGCTCGATCCCGGTAAGATGACCAAGTATAACCTTATGCCATCGGATATACGCAAGGTGCTCGATGAACAGAATATAGAGTCTCCTACAGGCACATTGGGAGCCGACTCGGACAATACCTTCCGCTATACATTGAAGTATCGTGGACGTTATGAGAAGGAAACAGACTATGAAAACTTGGTAATACGTGCGCAAAGTGATGGTACGGTGTTGCGTTTGAAAGATGTGGCACGTGTTGAACTCGGTTCTCGTTCGTATGAGTTTGTGGGTACAGTTAATGGTCACCCCGGTGTGTCGTGTATGATTTCGCAAACCTCGGGTTCTAATGCCAATGAGATTATTGAAGAAATAGATAAGGTTGTGGCAGAAATGCAAAAAGACCTCCCTCGAGGATTGCAGATTGTTGACCTTATGAGTACCAAAGACTTTCTCGATGCCTCTATCAAAAATGTTATCAAAACATTGTTTGAAGCTATTCTATTGGTAATCCTGGTCGTATATATCTTCTTGCAAAATTTGCGTTCAACGCTCATTCCCGCAGCCTCTATCATTGTATCGTTGGTGGGTACATTTGCTTTTTTGTTGGTTGCCGGATTCAGTCTCAACCTTATCACGCTCTTTGCATTGGTGCTGGTTATTGGTACGGTGGTCGATGATGCCATTGTGGTAGTAGAAGCCGTACAAGCAAAATTTGATGAAGGTTACACTTCGGCCTATGAGGCTACAGTAAGTGCTATGGGTGGAATTACTACTGCATTGCTTACAACCACATTCGTATTTATGGCCGTATTCATTCCCGTAAGTTTTATGGGTGGTACTACCGGTACATTCTACATGCAGTTTGGTCTAACAATGGCTGTCGCAGTGGGTATATCGCTCATATCGGCATTGACGCTTAGTCCGGCTTTGTGCGCACTCATTATGACACCGCACCAAGTGGGCGAGGATGGAAAGAAATTGAGTTTCTCTTCACGCTTTCACCTTGCTTTCGATGCCGTATTTGGCCGATTGGTGAAAAAATATTTGGGTGGTGTTTCGTTTATGTTTCGCCATCGTTGGCTCTCGGTTCTTCTCATTATCATTGCTTGTGGTGGCTTGTTCTATATGATGCAAACAACCAAAACAGGTCTTGTTCCCAAAGAGGATATGGGCTCTATAAATATCGATGTGCAAACACCTCCCGGAACCAACCTGTTGGAAACCATAAAGGTAATGGATGAGATAGACAAGCGTATAAGTACCATTCCTCAAATAGAAGCCTATTCAAAAACTACCGGTAGAGGTATGATGAGTGGTCAAGGAGCATCGTGTGGTATGTTTATCATTCGCCTCAAGAATTGGGATGAACGTACAGAGGAGGGCGATGATATAGAGTCGGTCATATCCGAAATATATAATCGTGTAGCCGATATAACATCGGCCAAGATATTGGTCTTTACCCGAGGTATGATACCCGGATATGGTGTAAGTAGTGGCTTTGAGCTATACGTGCAAGACCAAAAGGGTGGCGATATTGAAGAGTTGCAGCGCATTACCAACAACCTTATTGCCGGTTTGAATGAGCGTCCCGAGATAGCTCGAGCTTCTACCTCGTTCGATACCAAATATCCACAATACCTTCTTGAGGTCGATGCTGCTCGTTGTAAGCGCAATGGTGTATCGCCCGATGATGTGTTGAGTGTTATTTCGGGTTATATAGGTGGTAGTTATGCCTCTAATATGAATCGTTTCTCGAAACTATATCGTGTGATGTTGCAGGCATCACACGAGTATCGTCTCGATACCGAGTCTATGAGTAATATGTTTGTGCGCAATGACAAAGGCGAAATGAGCCCTATCAGTCAGTACCTTACACTCACTCGTGTGTATGGTGCACAATCAATATCTCGGTTCAATCTTTTCTCGGCCATATCGGTCAACGGCCAGCCGGCACAAGGATATAGCTCGGGTGAGGCCATCCAAGCCGTTCGTGAGGTTGCTGCCGAAACGTTGCCTGCCGGATATGGTTTTGAGTTTGGAGGTATGTCGCGCGAGGAGGCCTCTTCGGGTAAATCGACAGCGATAATATTTGTATTTTGTATTATTTGCATTTACCTCATTTTGTGTGCCCTCTATGAGAGTGTGTTCATACCTATTGTTATCTTGCTATCGGTTCCTTTCGGCTTGGCCGGAAGTTTCTTGTTTGCACGTATGTTTGGATTGGAAAACAACATCTATTTGCAGATAGGTCTGCTTATGCTCATAGGTCTGTTGGCCAAGACGGCTATTTTGCTCACAGAGTTTGCCTCGGAAGCCCGTCGCAATGGTATGAGTATTATAGATGCCGCTAAGTCGGCCGCCGAGGCACGTTTGCGTCCTATCCTTATGACATCGTTGACAATGATTTTTGGTATGTTGCCATTGATGTTCTCAACCGGTGTGGGTGCAAACGGTAATATATCTATCGGTGTAGGTACAGTTGGTGGTATGTTGGTAGGTACTTTGGCTCTTATATTTATTGTACCGGTATTGTTTGTTATTTTCCGTTCTATCGAAGAGAAAATAATGCCTCGTAGAACACTTAAATAGAATGTTGATGGTATGAAAAAAATTCTTCTGTTCGCATCATTTTTGTTATTGCTCACTATGAGCGGGTGCAATATATATACTCAATATAAGCAACCCGACCTTGCCGTTGTTGATAGCTTGTATCAACGACTGCCGATCGATACAACAGTCATTTCGGTCGATAATACATCTATCGGCTTTATGTCGTGGCGTGCTGTTTTTACCGATACGCTCTTGCAAAATTGGATAGATTATGGTCTTGCTCATAATACCGATATGAAAATCGCTCAATTGCGTGTAGAGCAGGCTGAAGCTACGTTGTTGGCTTCACAATTGGCTTTTGTACCCAATGTATCGTTGTCGGCTCAGGGTGGGTTGAGTCAATATACCGGTTCACAACTCAATAAATCATACAATATAGCTGTTACTGCTGATTGGGAGTTGGATATATTTGGCAAACAGCTCAATGCTGCAAGAGGTGCCGATGCGGCTCTTGAGCAAACCAAAGCCTACAAGCAAGCCGTACAAACGAGTCTTATAGCAACGATAGCCAATAGCTATTTTACACTGCTTATGCTCGATGAACAGCTGGAGATAAGTCGTCGCACCCTTGATACGTGGGAGGAGAATATACGCACGCTTGAGGCTTTGAAACGAGCCGGTAAGACCAATGAGGCTGCTGTTT
>JAFZDG010000173.1 GCA_017561285.1 Bacteroidaceae bacterium | reverse complement strand
GACTCTCACATTTCATATTTTATAGTTATTATATTGTTGACATAAAAAAAACGACCTATCCGATTGCTTGCTCGGGTGGTCGCTGTGTCAATGATTAATGTGCGATACAATGAAAAAACAAGGTCTTGACTCTTGTAGCAGAGCCGGTACGTATTGATTATTGTTGCTGTTTTTTCCTTTCATAACGCAAAAGCAAAGGTACGAATTTTATGTAAAGAAACAAGCCTTGATGTGATGATTTTTTATGAGAATTTTTCTTGCTCCTTATTTCGCGCGGTGATATTTGGTGACTCCGATAAAATTAGTTATTTTTGTTGGACTGCTATATTATCTTTCCCCAAAGAATGAAACACATACATCTGCTTATATTATTGCTCTTGCTCCCTATGATGGGACAAGCTATTGAAATCTCCAATGCCGAGTTGTATTTTACCAAAGTAGGCGGTCGTAACTATATATCGCAAAGCAATGTAAAGGCTATTGTGCAAGATAGTTATGGCTTTATGTGGTTTGGTACGCGCAATGGCCTCAATCGTTATGATGGGCACACGTTTCGCGAGTTTGTTGTAGATGATGAGGTGTTGCAGTGTGGCAACCACAATATATCGGCTCTGTATGAAGATGATAGTTGCAACTTGTGGGTAGGAACTGATAAAGGCGTTTATATGTATAACCCGCAATACGAGTCATTCTCTTTTATTGCAACTCCGGCTCTCGATGGAACGGTAATGAATGACTGGGTGTCGTCAATCGATGGTGATAATGATGGTAATATATGGATTATTATACCCAATCAAGGTGTATTTAAGTACTCCGTTGCCGAGAAAACAATTACGAGTTACTACATCCCGGAGAAAATAATGGGTAGCTCCGGTTCGCCTCAGTGTCTTTGCATCTGTCGCAATGGCGATGTGTGGGTAGGCTCAAATGGTCATGGCCTTTATAAGTATGATAAGAGTCGCGACTGCTTTGATCAACTGATGACCGATAGGCAAGGCAATTCGCTTGCGGGTGAGAATATCTATGCGCTTTGTGAGTATGGTAGCGGATTTGCCATTGGTATCCATGAGGGTAAATTACTAAAGTTTGACTTGGAGTCGAATGTGTTGAGTGACTTTGATACACCTCAAATACATTATAAAATCATTCGTTCGGTAGCGTGTTATGATGGCGAGTCGCTCTATGTGGGTACACAAGACGGCTTGTTTATTGTCAATGAGCAAAAAGGGTATATGTGGCATGCCAGCGAGGATGCTATGAATCCTTACAGCCTGTCGGATAATAATGTATATTCGCTTTGCCAAGACCGTGATGGCGGCTTGTGGGTAGGTACAATGTTTGGTGGAGTCGATTACTTGCCGATGCAAGATTATGCTTTTCGCAAATATTTTCCTACCAATCGTCAGCATTCGTTGACAAGTCGCCGTTTGCGTGAGATGTGTGAAGATAAGTTCGGCCGTATATGGATTGCATCGGAGGATGATGGCGTGAATATCTACGATCCCACTACGCGAATGTTCTCGAAAGCGCAAGGTCGTATGAGCGACAAGCATATCAATTTGGCATTGTTTGCCGATGATGATGCAGTCTATTGTGGTATGTTTAAGCAGGGCATGGAGGTATTTTCGCTTAGCGATCATTCGGTGAGAACTTTATCGGGACAGGCGCTCAATTTGCAAGACGAACAAAGTGTGTGTGCTATCTTTCGTGACTCTAAAGGCGGATATTGGTTGGGAAACTCATGGGGCGTTTATTATGCCGCCTATGAAGGTGCTCGCTTTGTGCGTATGAGTGAGTTTGGATATGGTTTTATTTATGACATTGTTGAAGACACCCGGCAGCGTGTGTGGATAGCAACAATGGGCAGTGGCGTGTGGTGCTATGATTTGGTCGAAAAGCGCATAAGCAAATTTGTAACACGTGCCGGAGATGATGCTGCGCTCAGCTCCAATTCGGTAAGTAGTATTACTGTTGATAGCAGGGGCGATGTGTGGTTTGCTACCGACCGAGGTGGTATCTGTAGGTATAACAGTGAGCGTGATGATTTTACAACTTTCTCTAAAAAAGATGGATTGCCCGATGATGTGAGTTATAAAATTCTTGAGGACTCTTTGCATAACTTGTGGTTTGGCACCAACAAAGGATTGGTACGGTTTAATCCTACGACGCGTACCATAAGGGTGTTTACCAAAGAGGATGGCTTGTTGAGTAATCAGTACAACTACAAATCGGCTCTGAAAGCAAGTGATGGAACATTCTATTTTGGCAGTATTGATGGCCTTATTGCCTTCAATCCGCACGAGATAGAGTTGGGTGTCAATGAGCCGCCATTGTATATAACCGGTATTCAGGTGCATAACAGGCCGCTTGTGGTGCAAGACGAAAATGCCGGTCTGGATAAGTCGGTGCAGTTTTGTGATAACGTGCAACTTGATTATACACAGAGTAATGTGATTATTGAGTTTGTTGCGCTCGATTATGTGTCGCCTGTAGCACATATGTATAGATATAAGATGAATGGTGTGGATAATGATTGGGTTGTTACGACATCTACACAAGCCGCCTATTCGCAATTGTCGCCGGGCAGATACACTTTTGTTGTGCAATGTAGCAATAATAAGGGTGAGTGGCTCGACAACGAAGCTTCTATTTCGGTTGTAGTAACACCGCCTTGGTGGAAGTCTATTTATGCCTATACGGTATATCTTTTGTTGATACTACTCATTATATATATAGTTGTGAGTTGGTATCAAGAGCGTAATAGACAAAAAACGCAGCGTGCCTACAACCTCTTGGAAATAAAGAAAGAGAAGGAGTTATATAGTTCGAAGGTTGCATTCTTCACATCTATTGCACACGAAATAAAAACTCCGCTGTCGCTTATAAAAGCACCACTTGAAAGTGTGCTGGAAATGGAGATTGAGGATGTGCATGTGAAGAAACAGCTACAAGTGATGGAGATGAATACCAATCGTCTGTTGTCGCTTATCAATCAGTTGCTCGATTTTCGCAAGATCGAGGGCAATCGGCTCAATCTCAACTATACGATGCAGGATGTGAGAAAGTTGATAGATACGACTGTAACGCGCTTCGAACCCTCGGTGATGCAAGCCGGTAAAAGTATCGAAGTGGTAACAGATATGACTGAGTTGGTTATACCTATTGACAAGGAGGAGGTTACCAAAGTGCTGAGCAACCTACTCAATAATGGCCTTAAATATGCAGCCCATACGATAAAGGTGAAATTGACAACCGAAGACGATATGGCTCTCATTTCGGTTTATACCGATGGCGATATTGTGCCTGCCGATAGGCGTAAGCGTATATTTGAGCCTTTCTATCAAATAGATGATGCCAACTCGGGTGTTGGTTTGGGACTCTCTTTGTCACGTTCTATTGTAGAGCTGCACAAAGGCTGTTTGTCGTTAGATGTATCGGACGATGGTAAATTTAATGTGTTTACTTGTGCGTTACCTTGTACTCAGACCGATGTCATTGTTTGGAAAACCACTGATGGTGATATGCCTTTATCGGGGGTGGAGGTGTTGGAGAAGAATGCCAATTTATTCGATATGTCAGGCTGCTCGGTGTTGGTGGTTGATGATAATCCCGAGTTGCTTGCATTCTTGGTCGATCGATTGAAAGATAAATTTATTGTCTATCAGGCTCACGATGGTGAGGAGGCTCTGGAGGTGCTCTCTAAGGAAGTAATCCATGTGGTGGTGAGTGATGTGATGATGCCACGAATGGATGGTTTTGAGTTGTGTAGGCGCATAAAGAGCATACCCGAATACAATCATATACCGGTATTGTTGCTCTCGGCGCAAACCGATATGAAGAGTAAATTGTATGGCTTGGAGCAAGGTGCCGATGCCTATATCGAGAAGCCGTTCTCGTTTGCTTACCTTGTTGCACGTGTAAACAATCTTTTGGCAAATCGTCAAATAGAACGTGAGTCGTTGATGCGTCGTCCTATTGTGCGTAAGATGGGAGCACGTCATAGTAAAGCCGATGAAGAAATGATGCAGCGCATTGTACAGGAAGTGCTGAAGAATATGCACGATGAGTCTTTCAATGTAGAGAAATTGGCGGCCAATCTTAATATGAGCCGTACCGTTCTTCATCGCAAAATTAAATTCTTGTTCGATTTGCCTCCCGTTGAGTATATACGTATTGTGCGGTTGCAACGTGCTGCCGAGCTCCTTATCGAAGGTAACGTGTCTATTGCCGAGGCCGGTGCTATGGTTGGTATTAGCACTCCATCGTACTTCAGTAGATTGTTTCAAAAACAGTTTGGTGTCACACCCAAAGTCTTTGTAATTCAGCAGCGAGAGAAGAAAAATCAATCTTAAAAATGAAACAAATGTTACATTAGTCGTTAATGCAACATTTGTTTCATTGATATAACATTTGTATCATTTTATATTCAATTGTTCTCCGGATGATACAAATGTGAAAAACTTAGGCAAGTTTGTTATTGTTTTATGTACGCGGGCGAATGTACTTTTGCGTAGTCTTTATCTGATAGCGTAATTGAAATTCAGCCTACACCATGAAACATTTTCTCGTAGTTAAGAACACACTCTTACTGGCACTATTATATGTGTTTGTTTCATGTTCTTCGAGTAAGGAGCATGGCAACCTTGCTTTGTGGTATGACGAGCCGGCCGATGAGTGGATGAAAGCCTTGCCGGTGGGTAATGGCCGATTGGGAGCAATGGTGTATGGTGGCGTGATGGAGGAGACGATTGCCCTTAATGAAATAACATTTTGGACTGGTGGTGTTGATGAAAATCAGGATCCGATAGGCGGTGCTGAGCATTTGGATGAAATGCGAAGCTCGTTTTTTGCCGGAGACTATGATAAGTTGCACGACTTGGCCGGTCGCTATTGGGTAGGTCGTGCTGCAAAGTTTGGAACTCATATTCCTGTTGGCGATGTGAATATGCGGTTTTATCACGCTATGCCTTATTCAAGATATAAACGAAGTCTCGATTTGAGGAAAGCCATTGCGACTGTGGAGTATGCTGTCGGTGATACGCTTTTCAAGCGTGAGGTGTTTTGCTCCAATCCGGCGCAAGTAATGGTGATGAAATTGACGGCCGACAAGCCGGGTGCTATAGGATTTGACTTGTCGCTCTCTCCCAATAAAAAAGCTAACATAGGTGTATTAGGTAATAAGATTGTATTTGGCGGATCTACCGGAGATGGTACGGTAGATTGTCACGGTGTTGATTATGCCGGCATTTTGGCTGTAGAGCCTGTTGGTGGTATTTGTGGTTTTAGTGAAAATGCTCTGCAAGTACGTAATGCCGATGAGGTGGTTTTATACTACGACCTCAACACCGATTATTTGTACGAGGACTATGCTGCAGCTACATCGAGTCATATCGATGTAGCAATGCAGCAGTCGTACAATCAACTGTTGGCAGATCATGTGAATGATTATGCTCCTTTGTTTGCTAAGGTATCGCTCGATTTGGGTGATAACGATATGTCGCAGTATCCTACCGATGAGCGGTTGAAACGAGTGGCTGATGGTGCCTGTGATAATGCACTGTCGGCTCTTTTTATGCAATATGGCAGGTATCTTCTCATTGCCGGTTCGAGAGAAAACTCTCCGTTGCCTCTCAATTTGCAAGGCGTGTGGAATGATAATTTGGCCTGCAATATGGCGTGGACGTGCGATTATCATCTCGATATCAATACACAGCAAAATTATTGGCATGCCAATGTTTGCAACTTATCTGAGTGCAACAGGCCGTTGTTCAATTATATTGCTTCGCTGGTAGAGCCGGGACGTAAAACGGTGCGCACCATGTATGGTACACGAGGTTGGACCGCTCATACAACGGCCAATGCTTGGGGGCATACGCCTTGTAGTGGAGCCTATTGGTGGGGTGCATTTCCCACCGGAGGTACGTGGCTGGCGTTGCAGATGGTTGAGCATTATCGCTTTACACACGACTCTGTTTTTATGCTTGACGAAGCATATCCTGTTCTGAAGGAAAATGCACAGTTCCTATTAGATTTTCTGACTCCTTGTCCCGATACGGGATACCTTCTTACAGGTCCTTCTATCTCTCCCGAGAACAGTTTTACACACAACGGTGGTGGCTACTGCCTTACGATGATGCCTACTGTAGATCGTGCACTTACTTATGAGTTGTTTACGGCACTCGTAGAGGTAAGCGATAGGTATCATCACGATTGCGCCTTTGCCGATACCTTGCGCAATGCTATAGCCCAATTACCTCCCTATTTTATTGGTGGTAAAGGACAGCTGCAAGAGTGGTATATCGATTACGAAGAGCGTCAGCCCAATCATCGACATACATCGCACCTATTGGGTTTGTATCCCTATGCTCAAATAACCACTCCCGAGCTTGAACAGGCTTGTCGGGTTTCGATCGAAAATCGACTCAATGCACCGGGCTGGGAGGATACAGAGTGGAGTAGGGCCAATACCATTTGTTATTATGCCCGTTTGCGAGATGGCGAGAATGCTAATAAGTCGCTTGTAACGTTGCTGACAGAGTTGTCTCGTGAAAATCTTTTCACTATGTCACCTGCGGGTATAGCGGGTGCCGAGGGCGATATTTTCTGCCCCGATGGCAATATGGCCGGCTCTGCCGCTGTGGCCGAAATGCTTCTGCAAAGTCATAAAGGCTATATCGAATTTCTTCCGGCTTTGCCAGAGAGTTGGAGTGATGGTTCCTTCTCGGGCTTGTGTGTGCGAGGAGGTGCCGAAGTGTCGGCCTCTTGGCAGAATGGTGTGCTGAAATCGGCTGCTGTGGTAGCCGGTGTTGATAATGAATTTCGTATTTTATTGCCTCAGGGCTATGACTATAGCTTATATGTAAATAATGCAAAGGTCGTATCATCGGCCGATGATGATGGTTTTTGGGTTGTTTCGTTGAAAAGTGGCGATAAATGTGAATTGAAAATTAATGCAGTTTGAATATAGTTGTCCATTTAAATAGTGTAATTGTCTATTTGATGACATTTTTTTATAGGCTTATTTTGCATAGTTGTGTATAAATAAAAGTGATAAATATTTAAAAATTTACAATATGACACGTAACATTACATTTTTGCTATCAATTATTTTGGCTTTTTCGGCTATCGCTGTTCGTGCGGCCGAGAAAGTAGTTACAATCTCTACAAAAGATATTCAGCTTGTATATAAAGTTGATGACAAAAACAAATTGCGTCAATGCTATTTTGGTGAGTCAATGGACAATAATGCTCAATATGTTCAACTGACCAAGCACGATGCCTATCCCACTTTTGGAACATCGTATGTTAACGAGCCTGCTTTGCGAGCAGTGCATGCCGATGGAAATACTTCTACCGAATTGGTGTATGTATCGCACAAAACCGAACTGATGGGTGACGGTATTGAACATACAGAAATTGAGTTGCGCGATTCATATTTCCCATTCAACGTTACATTGTGTTTCAATGCCTATCACAAAGAGAATGTGATAGAGGCTTGGACTGTGATTAAACATAGCGAAAAGAAACCTGTAATGCTCTACAACTATGCTTCATCGCACCTCTTCTTCCAAGAGAAAAAATATTATCTCACTCAATTCTATGGCGAGTGGGCCGATGAGATGCATATGACCGAGATGCAATTGACACGTGGTGTAAAATCACTGGAGTCGAAATTGGGTGTCCGTTCAAATCAACACGCTCATGCATGCTTCCTTTTAGGACTTGATGCTCCTGCTCAAGAAGATGCCGGTCGTGTAGTGGGCGGTACTTTGGCTTGGCCCGGTAGCTGGAATTTGACCTTCGATGTCGATAATCTCGATAACTTGCACGTAATTTGTGGCATTAACTCTTTTGCCGGACAATACCAATTGGCCAAAGGCGAAGTGTTTGAGACTCCCAAGATGCTCTACTCATATTCGAGCAATGGTACAGGTGATGTGACTCGCAACTTCCACCGTTGGGCCAAAAAATATGGTATCTGGCGTGGCGACCGTACACGCACCACATTGCTCAACAACTGGGAGGCTACATACTTCGATTTCAACGAAGAGATTCTTACCAAAATCATTGGCGATGCTGCCGATATGGGATTTGAGTTGTTCTTGCTCGATGATGGTTGGTTTGGCGAAAAGTATCCTCGCAATAACGATGATGCCGGTCTTGGCGATTGGATGGTAAACAGCAAAAAATTGCCTCATGGCATTGGTTATCTTGTTGAGGAAGCTACTCGCAACGGTATCAAATTTGGTATTTGGTTGGAGCCCGAAATGGTCAATCCCCGTAGTGAACTTTATGAGAAACACCCCGATTGGGTTATCACTCAACCCAACCGCGAGATAGACCTCAGCCGCAACCAGCTCATCCTCGACTTGTGCAACCCCAAAGTACAAGACTATGTCTTCTCTGTGGTTGATAATACGCTCAAAGAAAATCCCGGTATCGCATACGTTAAGTGGGACTGCAACCGCTTCGTTACCAACTCAGGCTCATTCTTCCTCAGTGCCGACAAGCAATCGCACTTGTGGATTGAGTATGTTCGCGGTCTTTACAGTGTATTTGAGCGCGTTCGTGCCAATCACCCCGAAGTCTCTATTATGCTCTGTTCGGGTGGTGGTGGTCGTATCGACTATGCTTCGCTTCGTTACTTCGATGAGTTCTGGATTAGCGACAACACCGATGCCTACAACCGCATCTTCATCCAATGGGGTACTACCCAGTTCTTCCCCGCAATGGCATTGGCCAGCCACGTGAGTGCATCGCCTTGTCACCAAACAGGTCGTGTAACACCTCTCAAGTTCCGTTTCGATGTGGCTATGTCGGCCAAATTGGGTATGGACGTTCAACCCATGAATATGACTCCCGAAGAGAAAGAGTTCTCTAAGAATGCCATCAAAGAGTACTATACTTTCCGCGAGATTGTACAACATGGTGACCTCTATCGTCTCCTTTCACCCTATACCAATCCTCGTACAGCTATGATGTACGTGAGCGAAGACCAAAACGATGCAGTGGTATTTACATACTTGCTCGAGAAGGTAATCAATGGTGGCAACAACCAAGTATTGTACCTCAAAGGCTTGGATCCCAATAAGACCTATCGTCTCAACGAGTTGAACAAGGAGCCCAAAAAGTGGTCTTGGTTCAATGAGTTGGAAGGTAAGTCTTTCACCGGCGAATATTTGATGAAGTATGGTATTCGCTTCCCCATGTACAACCAATTTGAAAGTAAAATTATCCGTCTTACCGCCGAATAAAATTACGTGAATGAAATTGCGTAAGCTATTGACATATTGTGCAATGTTGTTTGTCGCACCGTTGTGTGCGGCAAACAATGCCGTTGCCTATCAAGTTGCATCGCCCGATGAAGCAGTGGTACTCATTGTCACTCCGGGTGATAGCTTGTATGTATCGGTTGCTGTCGATGGCATTACTTATGCTCGCACTACCGTAGGTCTCGATGTGCGAGGTGTGGGTGTCATAGGCAACAATGCAACAGTATCGGCTGTCGAGCAACGTCATGTCGAGGGCGAAATCAAGGTGATAGAGGGCGAGAACCCCTCTGTCTATGAAAATTTCAACGAAATGACGCTTGATATGGGTGATTTCAGTCTCATATGTCGTGCCTACAACGAAGGTGTGGCATGGCGTATGGTAACTCGTTTGGATAAAGAAAATGTTATCATCAACAACGAGATGGTCGATTTTACCTTTACCGGTGCGCCGGCTGTGTGGTTCTCTGAGGCACCTGCTGCTATGAACCAGTGGGAGTTGTCGTATGTTCGTTACAACTCATTGTCTGCGATACCTGCCGGTAAGTTTGGTGTTAACCCTATGATGGTTAAGTATGAAGATACCGGTCTGGGCTTTACAATCATCGAGTCCGACATCGACGATTTCCCGGGTATGTTCCTACAAAGCCTCGGCAATGGCCATCTGGTTGGTAAGTATGCTTGCTATCCCAAAACTACCAACAACGGTAGCATCTATGACGATCAGCGAGTATTGACTCGTTACGAATATATTGCCCGCACAGTAGGCAATCGTGAGTATCCTTGGCGCGGTATCATCGTGTCGCGTGCCGATGTCGAGTTGCTCAACAATGACCTTGTTTATATGCTTGCCGATGAACAGAAACTTACCGATACCTCTTGGATAAAGGGTGGAAAAACAGGTTTCGATTGGTTGGTTGATGGTGTTTTGGAAGGTGTAGATATACCTAATGGCCCCGAGCACCCCCGTAGCCTTGAACTCTTCAAGTATTGGGTTGATTTCTGTGCCGAATATGGTCTCGAATATATGTGTTGCGATGCCGGTTGGGACGAGTCGTATATGGCTGCTCTCTGTCAATATGCCGCCGAGCGTAACGTCAAGATATTTGTTTGGGACTT
>JAFZDG010000172.1 GCA_017561285.1 Bacteroidaceae bacterium | reverse complement strand
GACGCTCCATATTCATCATCATCGTTACGGGAACGCCACCGGCAATCCACTCGGCTGCGGGGCGGGTAGTATTGCGAACACTCGACATATAGCCGGTCTTGCCCTCACCAATGAGCAATGCTGCTGTGTAACCGAGTGAGTAGCAGTAGTCGGCATCGAAGTTAGAGGGAGTGGCGCAACGACCTTCGTAACCAAAGAAGTGGTATTGGGTAGAGAACTTACCGTTGTACTTGCCGGCTTCTTTCATTTGAGCAAGCTTGCGACCTACCATTTCGCCAAGCAATTTTTCGGTCTCGATGAGCGATACTTGCACGTTGCCATGAGGGTCGCGGTCGAGTGTGAGCTGGCGAGCTACACGCTCAGGAAGGCTGGCATAGATGGCAGCATTCTCGGGCGAGATGTGGTCGATGATATATTTGATTTGCTCATTGCGAGGTACACGAGAGAACTCGGCAGCGTGGTGTGCCAAGAAATCGTTCAACTCGCTGATGAGGTTCTTCATAGCGGGGATAAACTCGATGATGCCCTCGGGGATGAGTGCTACACCGTAATTTTGACCGTTGGCGGCACGCTTGGCCACGATGTCGGCAATGTAGGTAACGATGTTGTCGAGTGTGAGTTGTTTTTGCTCTACCTCTTCCGAGATGAGGCAGATGTTGGGTTGTGTTTGCAAGGCACACTCAAGGGCAATGTGCGAAGCCGAACGGCCCATCAACTTGATGAAGTGCCAATATTTTTGGGCCGAGTTGCAGTCGCGTTGGATGTTGCCAATCATCTCTCCATATACCTTGCATGCTGTGTCGAAACCAAATGAAGTCTCGATCATTTCGTTTTTCAAGTCACCATCGATGGTTTTGGGGCAGCCAATGACTTGTACGCCGGCATTTATCTTCTTATAGTACTCGGCAAGTACGCACGCATTGGTGTTTGAGTCGTCACCACCAATGATAACAAGAGCTTTGATGTCGAGTGCGCGCAGTATCTCCAATCCGCTGTCAAACTGCTCTTTGGTCTCCAATTTGGTACGGCCTGATCCAATGATATCGAAACCACCTGTGTTGCGATACTCATCGATGATGTCGGCAGTAAGCTCTTTGTATTGATGGTTGATGAGGCCGGCAGGACCCAACAAGAAACCAAACAAACGGCTCTCGCTGTTCATCTTTTTCAATCCATCGAAAAGGCCCGAGATGACGTTGTGACCACCGGGTGCTTGACCACCCGAGAGGATAACACCAACGTTGATGGCAGGATAGTTTTTTACCTCTTCGCTCTTCTCGAAGCGAAGTACGGGCATAGCATATGTATGGGGAAATAGTTTTGAAATCTCTTCTTGATCGGCAACCGATTGTGTTGCTGCACCTTCTAAGCAGCGAACTCCTGCTTTGATTGCTTCGGGCAACTTGGGACAATAGGTTGCTCGAGCAATTTGTAATGCACTCTTTTTCATTAAAATGAACCTTAATCTTAAAATTAATACTCTTTGAAGTCGCAAAGATAGTCAAAAATAGTGGCTATCGCAATACAAAAGGTGCTAAAATTGAACAATTGTTATGCAACTTTGTTGCAATCTATAATCTGGGTGAGATAGGTGAGGGCGACTACTCATCGCGAGTGGTCGCCCTCTTTGCTGAAAAATACAAACAAACCAAACTAAATTAAATAGAATACAAACTTATGTCTTTGTGTGAGTGGCAGGATGTGTTGTCGTTGCTACTCTATGGCTGTCAGGCAATGCCTATATTGCGTATTTGGGGTTTTACTACCTCGGGTGTGAGCTTGGGCAGTACTATGCAGAGTATGCCGTTCTCAACGCGGGCGTTTATTTCTTCGCGATTTACGTCATCGGGCAGAATGATGCTCTGACGGAATGCCGCCGGGCGAAATCCTTGGCGCAAATAGCGTTTTTCGCTGGTAGGTTGTGTCTTCTTTTCGGTAGATACTACGAGGTTGTCGTTGGTGTCTATTTGTATGGTGAAATCCTCTTTGGTCATACCCGGTACTGCAAATTCGAGTTCATATTGTTGCTCGCTATCGGTAATATTGATGGCCGGAATAGCACCGCCGGTTGAGTGCGACATCCACGCTTCGTTATCTAACATTCCATAAAGGGCATCGAATAGATTGTTGTAGCTTCTCACTGTTTTCATTTTATTATCTCCTATGTTTTATATTTGTTATCTATTATTGTTTTTTATGCAGGGATGCCTTTCTCGGCAATTGCCCTACGCTTATTTAATTTCAATATTTGTGCCATTGTGTAAAATGTGAAAAAAAAGTGACAAAATTAACGTGTCAAAATGTCAAAATTAACATATTTGATGACTTTTTGTCATTTTGGGGTTTATATGTCGAAGTCTCTTGATAGCATACCGCAGCGCCGAAAATGAATGTGTCGAGACCGAAAAAATAGCGGTTGGTGCAAAAAAACAATATGTGGCTCATAGAATTATATGCAAGAAATAAGTAATTTTGCCCCTTATAAGTTGTAAAGTAGATTTTAAACACAATAATTGGTATGATAACATTTCTGGTTGCATTGGTAGCTCTCATAGTGGGGTATTTTATATATGGAGCCGTAGTAGAACGTATTTTTGGAATAGATGCTTCACGTCCTACACCGGCTATTACCAAGGCCGATGGGGTAGATTATATTCCTCTTCCTTCGTGGCGCATTTTTCTCATACAGTTTCTCAATATAGCCGGTCTTGGCCCTATCTTTGGTGCTATTATGGGCGTACTGTATGGCCCGGCTGCCTATCTGTGGATTGTTTTGGGTACAATCTTTGGCGGTGCGGTACACGATTATTTGTCGGGTATGATATCGTTGCGGCGAGGAGGAGTGAGTCTTCCGGAGATCGTTGGTAACGAGTTGGGTAATGCTGTGAAGCAACTGATGCGCATCTTCTCGCTTTTACTGCTTATATTGGTGGGAGCTGTGTTTGTGATCAATCCGGCCGAGCTCATAACGGGTATCTTTACGCAATATGCTGTGGGCGATGATGGCATAATGCCGACCTGGGTGCAAACTATCGAGCATATCATGCCCTTGAAATGGTGGTTTGTTGTGTTGGTATTTGTATATTACTTATTGGCAACCTTGTTGCCCGTAGATAAGATTATAGGAAAGTTCTTTCCAATATTTGGTGTAGCCTTGCTGTTCATGGCTGTTGGTGTGCTTATTATGTTATGTTTTCATATGGATGCCTTACCCGAGATAACCGATGGATTGCATAATCGTCATCCACAGGCCGATGCCCTGCCAATATTTCCTATGATGTTTATCTCTATCGCCTGTGGTGCAGTGTCGGGCTTCCATGCCACACAATCGCCCTTGATGGCTCGTTGCTTGAAGAATGAGAGGATGGGCCGTCCTATTTTTTATGGTGCTATGGTAACAGAGGGCGTTCTGGCGCTTATATGGGCTGCCGCAGCAATAGCCTTTACCGGTTCGTACGATGGCTTGGCCGGTTATTTGGCCGAAAATGGCAACAAGCCCCTTGTATTGGTCAACGATATTGCGGTGACGTGGCTGGGTGCTTTGGGCGGATTCTTGGCTCTTTTAGGTGTTATTTTTGCACCCATCACATCGGGCGATACGGCAATGCGTTCGGCTCGTCTTATTGCTGCCGACTTCTTGCACCTTGAGCAATCGAGTATGCGCAACAGGTTGCTTATTACACTGCCCATTTTTGCCCTGTCGGCTGTGATTATGATGATAGATTTCAATGTCTTGTGGCGATACTTTGCGTGGAGCAACCAAGCTCTTTCGGTATTTACATTCTGGGCATTAACGGTATTTCTGGCACGTGAACGCAACGGCTTGAGTTACCTTATTACGCTCCTTCCGGCTCTGTTTATGACCGTTGTATGTGTAACATATATTATGTTTGCACCCGAAGGCTTGTCGCTCAACTATCATCTTTCGGTGGGCATCGGTATGGCTGTTGCCGCCTTGTTTGCTGTGTTATTTGTCCGTTTTAAGTGTCGTTTGGTTCGTAAATAGATAGAATATTAAAATGCAATATAATCATACCAATTATCACTCACATTGTAACTTTTGCGATGGTCGCGGCGCAATGGAGGATTTTGTAAAGGCGGCCATATCGTGTGGAATGACAGCCTATGGCATTACCTCGCACACTACCTTTCCTATGCTACCGGTCAAGTCGTTGCAGCCCGACACCTATGGCAAGTATTTCGAGGAGTTTGCTCGCTTGCGGGCACTCTATGGCGATAAAATAGAACTCTATGTAGGTCTGGAAATAGACTATCTCGATGAGGTACGCAATCCGCGCTTGCCTTTCTATGCCACGTTGCCCACCGACTATACCATCGGTGGTGTGCATTTTGTGGCCAATGATCGTGGCGAATGGATGTGTACCGATGGCGCATTCGAGCGTTTTCGGGAAGCTGCACAGGAGCGATTTGGTGGCGATATACGCCGCATAGTAGAGTTGTTCTACGAAAAAAGTCGCTTGTTGGTGAAATGCGGACACTTCGATATACATGCGCATCCCGACAAAATAGCACTCAACGCTTCGCAGTTTGAACCCGCTATTTTACAAGAGTCGTGGTACGAAAATTTGGCCTACAATCACATCTGTTCGTTGCGAGGAGGTGACTTCCTTGTCGAGGTCAATACCAAGGCGCTCGAGCAGCACAATCGCATATTCCCCGGTGTCGAATGGTTGCCTCTGGTGCGTAGATTGGGATTGAAGTTGGTCGTAAACTCCGATTGTCACGATGTCGATAAGATAGAGTCGGGACGTTACGAAACCTTGCAGATACTGCGCAATGCCGGTATCACGCACGTATGGGAGTTGCACAATGGTCGCTGGAGCGAAGAAGAGATACGGCTGTAGTAGATGATAATAGTTATAGCCATATTATTGCTCATCAATATTGTTTCATTTGCACTCTATGGTAGTGACAAAGTGCGTGCGCACAGGCACGAAGAGCGCATACCCGAGCGAGTGCTGTTGGGCATAGCCCTTTTGGGTGGATCGTTGGGTGCCGGATTGGGTATGTGGATTTTTCGCCACAAAACACGTCATATGCGTTTTGTAGTCCTTGTGCCTCTTTTAGTGGCCGTTCACCTCTATATGGTTTACTTGCTTGTGTTCGTATAGTTATTTGATGCCGCGACGGTTGAGAGCCGAGTGGTAACGAGCAGCATTGCGGTTATGCTCGCTCAATGTAGTGGCAAAGTTGTGATAACCCGAGAAATCTTCTTTGGCGCACATATATAGGTAGTTGTGTGCGCGATAATTGAGCACAGCCTCTATGGCCGCCTTTGACGGTATGCGAATAGGTGCCGGTGGAAGACCGGTATTGAGATACGTGTTGTAAGGAGAGGGAGTCTCTAAATGCTTGTTGAGTATGCGGCGCAAGGTAAAGTCACCCACAGCATACTTTACCGTAGGATCGGCTTGTAACGGAATACCTCGGCGCAAGCGGTTGATATATAGACCGGCCACCACCGGCATTTCGTCGCGCATAGCAGTCTCCTCTTCAACGATAGAGGCAAGTACCGACACCTCAAGAGGCGATAAGCCTGCCTTCTTGGCTTTAGTTCTACGCTCTTCGTTCCAGAACTGCTCATAGTACTCGTGCATACGCTCCACAAAGCGTTGCGGAGTAACAGTCCAGTAAAACTCATACGTATCGGGCAAGAACATAGCCTTGATAGTAGTGGTATTAAAGCCATAAGAAGCACAAAGCCGGTCATCGTTGAGCAACACCGATAGCGAGTCGCCACACATATATAAGCACTCATCGGCTCGCTCAATAAGTTGCTCGGTAAGACGCAAATTATTGAACGTAAATTTGATAGGTGTTTGGCTGCCTGCAGCCAATCGGCGTGCGGCACGATATATCGAAGTAGAGCCCTTCAGCTCGAAGTAACCCTTGCGAGTAGAAGCATCATACTCATCGTTATACATTATGTCAACAATCTTACGAGCCTTCGCACCATCTATTTGTTGCGCAAGTATTGTGTATAGCGAGTCACAACTCAACCCCGGTGTTATATAAACCTTTAGTATCGTATCCGCATCGGTTATCGGATCTTTTACCAACGTTTTATACAGATAGCCACCCACGCCCACAATGGCAAGAATAGCAACAACAAAAAATGAGATAATAAAGTGTTTTATTTTCATAACCAACAAGCACATTAATAGCCATCAACGAAACGTAACCATATCCGTTTCCGGTAAATGCTATCAATAACAGTGCAAAAGTACATCAAATCTCGATGATAAACAAATTTGAAAGACATCATGAAGCTACACTCGCTGTCACCCTCGCTGTCTTTTCAGGGAAAATAAGAGGGTGGCTCAGTGCCGAATATGACAAACTTATTAGAAACAAATCTCCTAAATCTAAATGAAAATGATGTATATATTAATTATTGTTAGTATCTTTGTGTAAATTAAATCATTACTATTATGAAAAAGGTAATATTATTCTTTTTTATCTCATTAATAGGCTTAGGTAATATAACAGCCCAAACAAGCAATTCATTGCAAACTCAAGATTTGAATGTTTCGATAGATAGTCTTTCTACCCAATTAAGTTCTTTGCAGCATGATTATGATTTTTTATATTGTAGTCATGAAGTTAATTTAATGCAATTAGAAATTAGAGATTTAATCAATAATATTGATATCAATTCTAATGCTATTCTAATTAATTGTTATCATGGTAGATTTGATGTTGATTTATATACCGCATATAGAGATAATTATAACTCAATCCTTGAATTGATGAATACTCTTAAAGAAAAAACGGAAACTATTCAAGTAGCAGTAACATTGAAAACTCTTACTTCTGATTTTTCAAACGAGGAAATAGAGGTATTAATGAATAGTTGTAAATTTCTTGATAAATGTCTGTCAAAACTTCAAGATTCTTCAGATTATTATAAAGTGGTATTAGACATATATAAAGATTTGAGATAGATTTCCGTCTTTTAATAGCATAGAAAGTTAGAGTATCTTCGTGGGTACTCTAATTTTTGTGCCAAAATTAGGGCTGAAGACATAAGAAAAATAGCTAACAGATTGATCATTTAGCTATTAGCGATTTTCTTGGTGGTGCCACCAGAAAATGAGTTTCATTTCTAAACGGCTCTATATCTTCGCGTTAAAGAATCGCAACAAACGTAACCTCCCGCTATTGCTCCACCTGATTTCTGCACTATTTTGCAGTGTCTCGCAGAGTCGAGTTCCTACTTTGATGCAAAGTTAGTGCAAGCCGAGAGAAGAACAAAATAAAGGTAATGTGGCAAATAGTGGTTGGTAAAACCGTATATAAGTCATTATACCAAAATAAATGAGTTTATTTTTTCATCTGAGGCGCCGCCTACCTTCGGCGAAGCCAAAGTAGTGCTTTATTTTGAAATACAAGCAAATGCCTTGAAATATTGCTCCACCTTAGTTCGGAATCCCTATTCTTATCTTCTATTAAGATTGTTAAAGGCATCAATCAGCAAAGATATACCATCAATTACAGTCATTGTT
>JAFZDG010000171.1 GCA_017561285.1 Bacteroidaceae bacterium | reverse complement strand
GATAAGGTGCGTGAAGAGTTTGACGAGTTGCAACGCGAAATAGCGGCCGGCAATACCGATGGTATGGAGGCCGAGATGGGCGATTTTATATTCAGCCTCGTCAATGCGGCCCGGTTGTATAAGATAAATCCCGAAAATGCGCTCGAACGCACCAATCAGAAGTTTATTCGCCGATTTAACTATGTAGAGCAGGGTGCTATGGCGCAAGGTCGCAAGCTCAAAGAGATGACTTTGCCCGAGATGGATGCCTTGTGGGATGAAGCTAAAGCCAAAGGGTTGTAGAGCATGAAGGTGTGTATTGCCGAGAAACCCAGCGTGGCCAAAGATATAGCCGAAATCTTGGGCGCACGCTCGCGGCGCGATGGTTATTACGAGGGTAACGACTATTGCGTGACGTGGGTGTATGGCCATTTGTGTGAGCTGAAAGAGCCTCACGAATATGACGAGCGATGGAAACGTTGGAGCCTCAGTTCGTTGCCTATGATACCGCAACGATTTGGTATTAAACTCAAGGAGGATAAAGGCGTTGAAAAGCAGTTTCGCGTAATAGAGCAGCTTATAGCACAAGCCGATTGCGTGATAAACTGTGGTGATGCCGGCCAAGAGGGTGAACTGATACAACGTTGGGTAATGCAAAAGGCGGGTTGCAAATGTCCGGTGTTGCGATTGTGGATATCATCGCTCACCGAGGAGTCTATCCGCGAAGGATTTGCCAACCTCAAGCCGCAAGAAGAATTCAATCGTTTGTATCTGGCCGGTTTGACACGTGCCATAGGCGACTGGTTGCTGGGTATGAATGCCACTCGCCTCTACACGTTGCGTTATGGCCGCGACCGACAGGTGTTGTCGATAGGTCGTGTGCAAACACCCACTTTGGCACTCATTGTCAACCGACAATTGGAGATAGAAAACTTTGTGCCGCAGCCCTATTGGGAACTGAAAACCATCTATCGCGACACTACCTTTTCGGTTACCAAAGGACGATATGAGAGCGTAGAAGAGGGACAAAAGGCATTGGAGACAATTGTAGGTCGCCCCTTTACCGTTACCGATGTTACGACCAAGAATGGCAAGGAAGCTGCACCGCGACTCTTCGACCTTACGAGCCTGCAGGTGGAGTGTAACAAGAAATTCTCGTTCTCGGCCGATGAAACGCTACAGCTCATACAGAGTCTCTACGAGAAGAAAGTAACCACCTATCCGCGCGTAGATACTACATATTTGAGCGATGATATATACCCCAAAGTGAAAGGTATATTGGGCGCATTGCATCACTATACAGCACTGGTAGAGCCTTTGCTCAAGCAAGAAAAGTTGCCCAAGAGCAAAAAAGTATTTGACAACAGCAA
This sequence comes from Bacteroidaceae bacterium, assembly GCA_017561285.1. Lineage (GTDB taxonomy): Bacteria > Bacteroidota > Bacteroidia > Bacteroidales > Barnesiellaceae_A > Barnesiella_A. The sequence goes on along the minus strand of JAFZDG010000171.1, from coordinate 968 downwards.
AGTTACCGATCACCATGCCATTATCCCCACCAATGTCAAGGCTAACAACCTTACCGACCGCGAAAAGATGGTGTATGACCTTGTTGTGCGCCGATTTATTGCGGCTTTCTACCCCGATTGTCAAGTGGCCAACACCACTGTATTGGGACAGGTGGAAGATGTGGAGTTTAAAGTGACCGGCCGTCAAATATTATCGCCCGGTTGGCGAGTGGTGTTTGGCAAAGATGATGTGGGTGAGGAGAGTGCCGAGGGACAAATATTGCCTGAATTTGCAGTGGGAGAGTGCGGCCCGCATGAGCCGGCGCTGACCGAAAAGCAAACTCAGCCTCCCAAAGCCTATACCGAGGCAACCTTGTTGCGGGCAATGGAAACTGCCGGCAAGAGTGTCGATGATGAGGTGCTGCGCGATGCCCTCAAGGAGAATGGCATAGGTCGCCCCTCGACACGTGCCGCTATTATAGAGATACTCTTCAAGCGGCGCTACATACGCAAGGAGCGTAAGAGCCTTATTGCCACTCCCACAGGTGTAGAGCTGATACAAACCATACGCAACGAATTGCTCAAGTCGGTAGAACTTACCGGACAGTGGGAGAATAAGTTACGCCGCATAGAGCGAAGTGAGTATGAGCCGGCTACTTTTCTCGAAGAGTTGAAAGCGATGGTAGGCTCTATAGTGATAGATGTACTCAGCGACAATACCGGATCGGTAGCATCGACACCCCAAGAAGAGGAAAGCAAGAAAAAACGAAAACAAACGGCCCCCGATGCCGAGAAGAAACCTCGCAAGCCGCGCGAGAAGAAAAAGAGTGAGCCTAAAACAGCGAAGCAACCGCCTGTTGTAGTATGTCCACAATGTGGCAAGGGCGAGATTGTAAAAGGGCGTACAGCCTATGGTTGCAGTGCTTGGCAGCAGGGTTGTAGTTTCCGATTGCCATTTGACACCTATGGCTCGGAACTTACTCCCGAGG
>JAFZDG010000170.1 GCA_017561285.1 Bacteroidaceae bacterium | reverse complement strand
TAAAGCGCGACTCAAATGCCAGTGTGGTGCTTAACAAACTCTATAAGATGACTGCTTTGCAATCGTCGTTCAGTGTCAACAACATTGCGCTTGTGAATGGTCGTCCGCAACTTCTCAACCTCAAGCAATTGTTGCAAGCCTTTATCGACCATCGCCATGAGGTGGTGATACGCCGCACTCAGTATGACCTTGAAAAGGCCGAAGAGCGTGCGCACATACTCGAAGGCTTGATTATAGCCAGCGACAATATTGATGAGGTAATTGCTATTATTCGTTCTTCGCAAAATGGCGAGCAAGCCCGTATGCGCTTGATGGAGCGTTTTGCACTCAGCGAAAAGCAAGCCGCCGCTATCGTAGAGATGCGTTTGCGTCAACTCACCGGTCTTGAACAAGACAAACTTCATGCCGAGTTCCAACAAGTCGAAGAGGCTATACGTCGCTTCAAGGAGATACTATCGGACCATGAAGTGTGTATGCAAGTAATCAAAGATGAGCTTGTAGAGATCAAAGAAAAATATGGCGATAAGCGTCGTACTGAGATTGAGTATTCGAGCGAAGAGTTTAATGCCGAGGACTTCTATGCCGATGATGAGATGATTATCACTATATCGCATATGGGATATATCAAGCGCACACCGCTTACCGAATTCCGCGCTCAAAATCGTGGTGGCGTGGGAGCGAAGGGTAGTGACACTCGCGATGAAGATTTCATTGAGTATATCTATCCCGCCTCGATGCACAACTATATGTTGTTCTTTACTCAGAAGGGCCGTTGTTACTGGCTCAAGGTATATGAAATACCCGAAGGAGCCAAGAACTCGAAGGGCCGCGCTATACAAAATATGCTCAATATCGAGTCGGATGATAAGGTTAATGCCTTTATTCGCATCAAACGTTTGCAAGATCCCGAGTATAATACCACACATAATTTGGTATTCTGTACTCGTAGCGGTATTATTAAGAAAACCAAACTCGAGGCTTATTCTCGTCCTCGCCAAAATGGTGTGAACGCAATCAATATACTCGAAGGCGACCAACTTATCGATGTACGTCTTACCGATGGCAACAGTCACCTCGTCATAGCCAATCGCAATGGTCGTGCCATTACTTTCCACGAAAGCACAGTGCGTGAGATGGGACGTGTAGCCACCGGTGTGCGTGGTATGCGCCTTGATGAGGATGGTCAGGATGCTACTGTAGGTATGATTGTGGTGAACAATTTCCAAGAGGATACCATTATGGTTATCTCGGAACAAGGATATGGAAAACGTTCTATTGCCGAAGATTATCGCATTACCAACCGCGGTGGTAAAGGTGTAGCCACAATGAAGATTACCGAAAAGACCGGTAAGGTGGTTGCTATCAAGAATGTATCGGATGAGAATGACTTGGTAATTATCAATAAGTCGGGTATCACATTGCGTATGAAAGTTGCCGATGTAAGAGTGATGGGACGTGCTACACAAGGAGTACGTATCATTAATCTCGAGAAGCGCAACGATGAGATTGCTTCGGTATGTAAAGTGCTGTCGGCAACAGAGGATATTACCGAGGTAGCTAACCAAGAAGATGGAGAACAAGCTATATCGACAGAAGAGACATTAAACCCTGCAAATGAATAATAGTCTAAATAATCGTAACAAAATAACAAAAAAGAAATTATGAGAAAAACATTATTGACAGCTTCATTGTTGCTCCTTTCTGCAACACTCTCGTTTGGTCAAAAAGCACTTGTTGATCAAGCTTGGTCATTGGCTAAGAAATCTGAAAAACCCGATTTCAAAACAGCACGCGCTACTATCAAACAAGCGCTCGAAGGTGAATCGGCCGAAGATGTAAAAGCCTGGTATGTTGCCGGCGACATTGAGCAACGTTACTATGAGAAAGAAAATGGCCAAATTCAATTTGGATTGAAAGCTAATGAGGCAGAGATGTATCAAGCTCTTGAGGATGGTTATAACTATTTCCGTCAAACAATTGCGTTGGATACTATGCCCAATGCCAAGGGTAAAGTAAAACCCAAATACGTGAAGAATGTTCAAAAAGCTTTCCTTGCCAACTCTGATGGTTATATTCAAGGTGGTGTTTACTACTTCAATAACCAAAATTATAAGAAAGCTTATGATATCTGGAATATCTTCATTGAGATTCGTGAACTTCCCTTTATGGCATCAGTAGCCAAGAATATGCCTGCCGACTCTATCTATGCTATGCTCGAGTACAATGCCGCTTTGGCTGCTCTCAATGCAGGTGACAAAGAGTTGACAATGAAGGCGTTGCTTCGTGCTAAAGGTAACGGCTATGAGCAAAACAATGTGTATAAGTTCATTGCCGGTGAGTATGAGCAAGCTCGCGATACTGCCAACCTTGTTGCTATCTTGAACGAAGGTAACGAACTCTTCTCTAACCTCGATGTAGTAGCTACTCGTCCCGATGGTACTACATTCACTCAAAAAGAGAATTACTACACACTCCGTCTTATCAACCTCTACATTGCCAAGAATGAGTATGACAAGGCTATCGATGTATTGAATGCCGTAGTTGCCAATGATCCTGAGAACCCCGAATTGTGGAACGTTAAAGGTCAACTCCTCGAGGCTCAAGGTGATATTGCCGGTGCTATCGAATGCTTCCAAAAGGCTCTCGACAAGAATCCTTCATTTGCCCTTGCATTGGGTAACATGGGCCGTATGTACTTCAACCAAGCTGTTGAGAAGAACAACGAATTGAGCGAGAAGATTACAAACACTTCGGAGTTCAATGCTGCTAAAGAGGCTGAGGTTCTTCCTCTCTATCGTCAAGCATTGCCTTACTACGAGAAAGCACACCAACTTGATGCTAACGAGCGCGAGTATATGGTAGCTCTCCGCAGTATCTATTATAACCTTAACGATGCCAAGAACCTCAAACTCATTGAGATGGAAATGGGCTTCTAATAAGTATATTTGAATAATAAAAATTGCGGGCTTTCCACACCGGATAGCCCGCAATTCTTTTATAATAGCAATATTATCTTAGTTATTAAATGGCTCCACTTTCAATTGATAGCCTCCACCTTGCAGTAATGCTTCGTCAAACTCAATAGTAATTGTACGTGATTCACCGGGAATGAGGGTAAAGTAATTGTCACTCATAATAGCGGGCAGAATACGTTCACCGTCAGACTCTCTCAAAGCTTGCACATGTACTGCAAAAGCAACATTAGGAGCAGATTTAGGCAAACTCAATGTAGCCGTAATAGTGGCTACTTGATTATTACGAATGAGGCGAGATTGTGTCTTCACCTTTACTGGTTGCAGATTATTGAGGGCAGTAAAGTTTTTACGCTCGTTGCCACGCCAATAGTTATTCTCCGATACCACTTTACCACTGTCATCTTTAAGTGTAAGTCGTATAAAGTGTACATCGGACAAGCCTTCTGATGCAGGTACACTACCCAACACATCCATACTCCATAGAGAGTAACCAAACCACCAGCCAAGTTCTATGCCAAACATACGCACGTATCTCGCTTGAACCTCGGGAAATAGGTGCTCGGCAATACCTTCTTGGCCTTCAAATGTTTTAAATACCTCTTTCCAGTTCTCAGCATCGTCCGATACTTGTATCTTGTATGACTTACCAAACGCAGCCTCCCAGTTAAGACGAACGCCACCTACAGTTTGACGGCTACCAAGATCTATGTATATCCACTCATTATCGGCCTTCGAAGCAGCCCAGCGAGTATCATCTTTTCCATCGGCAATGAATGAAGGTTCGAATTGAGCAGTTGATGATGCAACTACTTCTTTACCTAAGGATATTATAGGGCGCTCATTCTCAAAATCGAGTTGAAAGGCTTGTACTGTTGTGTTTGAAGGGGAGGTTACAATACCACTCTTACAGTATTGTTTGACCGGCTTGCCATCCATATTGTATATAACAGCCTCGGCAGTAAGATTTTCATAGTCACGAGCAGTGGTGTTTACAACTTTTATCTCTTCTG
>JAFZDG010000169.1 GCA_017561285.1 Bacteroidaceae bacterium | reverse complement strand
TCAATTTAGCCTCGGGGTTGGTAAATGTAAAGCCTTTGAATTTCACATTTGAGTTGTTCAAATATACCATACCCTTGATAGTAGCACCATTAGAAAGGAGAGTGATATTTTTGTTCTTAATATCCAACGAATTTACATCATAAGTACCGTTGAGTACATTGATAACAGCACCGTCGGTAGCAGCATCAATAGCAGCCTTCAAAGCACCAACTTCGGCAACCACAGCATCAGTTTCGTTGCTGGGATTGTTATAGTCTTGTTTGAAGTATGTGGGGATAATCTCAACATTTACATCAACGTCGCTGGTGAACAATTGACCAAAGATGTTGGTGCGATAGTTGCGTTGCAAAGGAATGGCTGTGAATGTACGAGTCTTCTCTACACTACCGTTAGTGTAAGTAAGAGTTACATAGTCATTAACGGCTTTGTCGTTGGTCATAAGCACATAGTTCATAGCAACATAGTCATAACCGGCTACGGGGAACACCTCTGCGGGTTGAGCATCGCGTACAATACGATTCATAGCGTATGTAACCTCAACGGGATCAGAAACTGTGCGAGTGATGAAATTGAATGTCTTGTAAGTATCGGTAGTTACAGCAGCATGAGTTACAGTGTAACCGGCATTGGTAGTAGCAGTGAGGTCGCTTGTACCAATGTTGAGCTGTGCAAAGGGACGATACAAGTCGATATCAACATTCATACGACCTGTTACAGTGAATGTAGTGTCACGATAGAATGCATCGAGGTCCTCGCGGTTCGATACAACACCATCATAGTTAACAGTCATAGTTTTGGCAGCGAAGTCAACTTCATAGGGAGCAGACTCGGCATCAGCCCAGAAAACAAGAGTAAATTTGTTACCTGTAGTAAGTTGCAACTCAACATTTGTTTTGAGGTTGATAGTTGCATCGGTTACAGTGAGGTTGGGAAGGAGATTTCCGGCCTCATCATACACAGCATACTGCAAGTTTTTAGCCATTGTACCATCACTATAGGTACGGGTTGCAATCTCGGGTGTAGAAAGGTTGATAGTAACCAAACTTTCTGCGCCATTCAAACCAAGATTTGCATCGGTTTGGCATGAGGTAGCAAGCAACATTGTTGCTGCCAACGCACAGAATAATGATTGTTTTTTCATAACGAATATGTTTTGTGTTTATAAAATTTCTATAGAAGGAAACACCACATCAAAAAGTACGCTCTTCGGGATAGTCGTTTACGTAGTCTTTGATAATTTCAACATTCACATTCACATCGCTGGTTATCAACTGACCAAATACGTTGGTACGATAGTTGCGTTGCAAGGGAATGTTGTAAACAGTGCGAGTCTTCACCTTCTGTCCATTGGTATATGTGATAACAATAGAGTCATTTACAGCCTTGTCGTTGGTCATAAGTAGATAGTTCATAGCCATATACTCGTAGTCGGCAACAGGGAAAGCTTCGGTAGGAAGGGTATTCATAGCATATGTAACCTCAACAGGATCGGCAACTGTACGCTCAATGAAATTGAATGTTTTGTAAGTATTGGTAGTAACACCTGCTTGTGTAACAGTGTAACCGGCATCGGTAGTGGCTGTATAATCGTTAGTACCAACGTTGAGTTGTGCAAAAGGACGATACAAGTCTACATCTATCTCCATACGACCTGTTACTGTGAAAGTGGTGTCACGATAGAATGCATCGAGGTCTTCGCGGTTCGATACAACACCATCATAGTTGATAGTCATAGCCTTGTTTTCGAAGTCAACCTCATAAGGAGCTGTAACGGCATCGGCCCAGAATACAAGTGTGTATGTTTCACCGGTAGTGAGGCGAATATCTACTTCGGTCGAAAGGTTGATAACGCCATCTGTTACTGTCAGATTGGGAAGCAAGTTTTTGTTCTCATCATAAACTGCATATTGCAAGTTTGTGGCCATAGTACCATCGCTATAGGCACGAGTAGCCATTTGTGGTGTAGAGAGATTGATTCGCACTACGGCATCACCCTCATTCATACCCCATTCTGCATCGGTGGAGCAAGAGGTTGCCAATAGCAATGTAGCAGCTAAAGCATAGAGTAACGATTGTTTTTTCATACGAGAAATAGAATTAAATGCACAGTATAGTTTTATAGTATAATAAGAAGTCGCTTAAGAAAATCAATTTAACACATTCGAGTTGTTGTTGTCATCGATAAATACGTCAATATCATCACCTGCATAACCGGGGTCGATACTTACACCTCCCTTAGCCTCCGAAGTAAGGAATTTACCACGCACCTCGGTGAGTTGGCTACGCATGAGTGTTACAGACACAGGCTCCGACTGAGAAAGAAGTTCGTTATCTTTATCGTAAACAAGGGCCACAACCGAGAATTTGGTTTGATCGCCATTGACAAATACATAGTCAAAGCCAATTTCAACCTCACCACTACCTACTTGGCGCATCTTGCTCTTGAAACGTACACCGGCCCAGATATCGGCAGCGCAGTCCTCAAACAAGTTGTATGAGCTAATCATATTAGACATATATACAAACTCGATAGTGAAGTCGTCAAGGTTTACACCCTTCAATCCTTGTTCACCTTGCTCTCCCTGATCGCCTTGCTCGCCTTGTTCATTTTGCTCACCCTGCTCTCCTTGCTCACCTTGCTCATTCGAGGGAGCATTACCTTTGCCATTATCATCCTCTTCGGGCAATTCACCCTTCTCGCGCATCATATCGAGCACACGAGTAATGAACTCATTAAGGTCGGTAGAGATGAACACATATTTACCCATAGGACGATCCATAGGCACAGTTGCACTATTGTCAATCTCAGCTGCAGCACCGGGGGTAAACTCTTTTGTATTATATACCGAAGCACGCACTTCACCGCGGAACGCATCACGATAATCATTGCTACCGGCATGGTTTTCACGATTGGTGAGCATTATATCGGCAAAGTTAGATGTATTGTAATACTTATCCGTTACAGTACCGGGGGTTACATAGTCGGCCCAAACACGGAAAATATAGGCTCCCTCATGCAACTCCAAGTGTGCTGTATAATTGAGGTCATACAAGTCCGATTTGGTAAACACGAATGTAGTATCGAGATAACGATTTTGACCATAGGCACTCTCATCGCGATACACATTAATAATATAGCGCACATCGTGGGTATATCCTTTGACATCTTCTACCGAACCTACCGAACGGGTTTCATAGGGGATAACCTCGTAAAGAGGCATCTCGGTATCAAAATCGAGATGAAGTGTAAAGGGCACCAACTCTCCACGATCGGCGGGGAATTCGTGTACATCACATGCTACCACCGTCACAAGCAGTATCATAGATAGTAATATGTGATATAGTTTCTTCATCTTATTTTATCAAAGATTTGGTTAAGTCAAAACGATACGAGAGTGTTATACCCACATTATCAAGGCCCCAATAGGTCTCGTGATATGTACCTGTAAGTTTACCATTGGGTACATTGTAGAATGTATCGTAATATAAGTCATATACACCTGCACCTACAACAAACTCAAGATTCCATTTTTGATCTTGAGAGAGGGGCAAACGATAACCCAAACTCAAACCACCACCCCACGCAGGCGATGTTCCATTGTGGTCTTGGTAACGCAAGTCGAGGTTTTCTAAAGTAAAGTTGTAATAAGCAACACCGGCATGCGCACCTACAAACAAGCCTCTGTATCCATCACGACCGGTACCGGGAATGTAGTAGCGGAACTCGGGGAAGATGGCAAGTGTACGGAACTTGGTTACTTGGCTAAAGTAGTCGAGCGCCGAATAGTATGCGTGAAAGTTCACCGAGAAGCGATCTTGCGAGAAGCAATACTCAGCACCGATATTACTCATAAACAACCCCCACGCAGGAATGTTTGTTTTTACATAGAGCGAACCAACTTTGATACGAGGCTCCACTATTTGAGGCGCAACCACTATTTGTTCAACAGCCAAAGGTTGTTCTTCGACAGGTTGTATAGCCGGTGCACCCAGCAAATGAGCATGGCGCTCATAGGTAACAATGATAGTTGCATTACGCATCTCGGGGAAGAGGTTCTCAAACATATATTGCCATGTTTCGCCACCATTGAGAGCTTGCAACATAGCATTACGCTCATGGCTGCTTTGGCTCAACGATACAGAATCGGTCGATGTGTTAATGATCTTTTTGATATTCACCACATCTGCTTTCACAGCATCCTCTTCTTCAATCATTCGCGCCAAACGATCCCAGTCAATGGTACGAGAATCGATGGTGATAATCGAGTCATC
>JAFZDG010000168.1 GCA_017561285.1 Bacteroidaceae bacterium | reverse complement strand
ATCATAGGTCGTAGCAAACCATTCGTTCGATATATGCATAACTTACTGCTTATTTTCCTTTTCGGCCTCTTCTTGGTAATAGGGCGACATCTCGGTATATTGATACGCACCCACATCTACCCGCTCCAGACGACTTACACCATACATATCACAGGCCGTAGAATCTACTGCATAGGCCGTTGCTCCCCAACCTATGGCCGATGACTCGGGCGAGCCGAGACGATAGTCATAGAGATAATTCTCACGTTCTATCAGCCAAAATTTGGGCTCTCCATTCCACATCGTGTGTATAAAATTGGCATCATCACTACCCTCTACTCCGGCTATGAGGCAACTATTGAGATAGACCTCGCTACCCGTAAAATCGCCCTCCGACACCGGCGAGGCATTACCGGCTATCAGGCAATTGTTGAGCGTCACTTGTACACCTCGCTCTATCAACTCCTCGCAGGTGGGGGTGTTGATAATAGCCCCGCGTATCATATCGTAGAAATAGTAATTCACAATCGTACAATGTGTCACATCTACAACTCCCCGGTTGATCGATAGCACCGAATATCCGGCATCCGACAACTCGCTATTGCTAATGCGTACTCGATTGCATGCTATGTCAACAAGATGGGCAGTAGAGTTATGTATGATACTATTGTGTATGGTGAGTGTTGTGCGCGACAAGTCGGTCGAGTCGCACTTGATACCCCACGTCGTACCACGCACCATAGCATGGGTAATGCGGTTGTCGAAACTGCCCTCATGGAAACGTATCCCGCCCCACTGTCCGGCCAGATTGTCGTAGGGCAAATTGGCAAACATACGGTCGAGGCGATCGCCTCGCATAGTCACTCGGGCTGTGGGCATACCCTCGGCTACCAAACGACCATACACCTCAAGGGCCGCGCCATTATGAAAATAGAGCGTTGCACCGGGCTCTATGGTAAGTGTGGCTGTAGGAGCTACCACAAGCGAGTCATAAACAATAAACGGCTTCTCGGCAGTGAGCAGCGTATCGCTATTGATAGTCACACCGCGCAAGCGCTTGGCATCTTGCGTACGAGCCAACAACTTTACGTGCTGAGTAACGCCATTGGTAACAAACACCAACGAATCTCGCACATCTACCAATCCATTCTCGCCCGTCTCGGCCATATGGGCTATTACAAAGACAAACAGACTATCATTACCGCGTATCTCGGTATCGGTAAAAGATGTACCCGACAAACCATCAACATTGACGATAAATCCCGATTCGCCTCCTTTACCCAACGATATAGAGCTGATGCGCAACGACTTGTCGCTGCGATTATAGACCTTAAACGATCGGGTAGAAGTACCTTCATCGGTAAAGATCGTGTCAAGATTGACTGTATCGGTCGAGAATGACAATACATCTTGGGGCGATGTGGTAAAACTATCATCGATACAAGCCGTTAGCAAGCCCGACAAACACCACAATAATATAAATATAGGATATATAGCTCTTTTCATACAATATATAAACGCACATAGAGCCGTTTTATTACACATCGTGCCCTATATCGCACACCATCCGACATCTATTATTTTTTCACTTTATCGCTCGCAACTCGGCAACAATGCTCTGAGAAGCTCTGCGGGGCGCACCCGGAGCACCCAAGCGGCGCGCCACCTCTTCATAGCCTCGCATCACTCGTTCATGCACACCTCGGTCGTGCAACAGAAAATTCAGCTCATCGGCTATACGCTCGGCAGTGCAGTGATGCACAAGCAACTCTGTTACCACATCTCTATCGGCTATGAGATTTACAAGCGAAACATATCTTATCTTCAGAATATTCTTGAATATGTTATAGATAAGTTGACCGCCCGGCATAGCATAACATACCACTTGCGGTACGTTGAGTAGTGCCGCCTCAAGAGTAGCTGTGCCCGATGTAACAATGGCCGCAGAACTCTGCGCCAACAATCGATAGGTAGCACCAAAAACAACCTTGATGTTGCCACCGCCCAAATAGGGTGCATACTCCTCGGCCGTTATACCGGGCGCACCGGCTATAACCATCTGATAGTTGGTAAACCCTTGAGCCGCCTCAATCATACGAGGCAAATTGCGGCGAATCTCGGCCTTACGACTACCCGCCAACAATGCAATAATAGGCTTATCGGGCAAATGGTGTGCTGCAACAAACTCGGCAAAGGTCTCTGTGGCATAGGGACGTATAGCCAACTCATCGACAGTGGGATTACCCACATAATCAACTTTATAGTTGTGACGGCGATAAAAATCGACCTCAAAAGGCAATATCGAATACACCCTATCGACATATCGGCGTATATCTTTTATACGATACTCCTTCCACGCCCACAACTTGGGAGAGATATAATAAAAAACCGGAATACCCAATTGCTGCTTTACGAACTTGGCAATTTTGAGATTGAAACTCGGATAGTCTATGAGAATGAGCACATCGGGACACCATTGCATAATGTCCTTACGACAATTCTGCATATTGTTGAGTATAGGGCGCAAGTGAGCCACAACCTCTATAAAGCCCATATATGCCATATCGCGATAATGCTGTACACAAGTACCGCCTACGGCCGCCATCATATCGCCACCATAAAAGCGAAACTCGGCTTGCGCATCTTCTTGCAATATGGCCGCCATCAAATGCGAGGCGTGTAAGTCGCCCGATGCTTCACCGGCTATCAAGTAATATTTCATCTATTCATTGGTTTTGTACTGTGCAAAAATAGTGAAAAACCAGGAACTTACTAAACAATAACATCGTAAATAGAATGAAAATATGCTAAAAGCAATACAAACCTTTCACGCACTCACGTGCGTAGCTACAGACTGCCACATAGGTCGTAAAACAAACAACCGGGCACTTCACCGTCGCTTTACTCGGCTCGTGCCCGGCTGCCATATCTTGCACCACAAGGGCGCTGCAACACATTCCTGCGAACGGCTATTGGGGGTTGTAACCAAAGTCGCAAGAGGCAACTTTCATATCAACACCACACATAGGCCGTTTATAAACATCAGAAAATCAATCCAATCGCAAATGCAACAGAGTGGCGTATGTTATTAGAGGCAATCTTCGTGTCGCTGTTCGATGACGTTAACAGATAGGGAGTACCTTTTATTTGTTGCAAGTTATAGCCCACGTTGAAGTTGAGGCCGAAGTGTTTTGCAAACATAAGGCTATATCCCACACCAGCATTCCACATCACACCTTCGCTAAAGCTTTGCACATTGTTGGCTATTGAAAAAGGTAGGGCATATCCCAAATCGGTAAAAACATAGGCATTGAGATGCTTGGTAAAAGGTCTGTAACGCATTGTGATGTATGGCGCAAATTGCATAATAGGTACTTTTGTTACGGTATAGTCCTCGACAACCATCATACTTTTATCATTGATGTTGGTCGTTATACCCACACCGGCCCATATTTGGGGTGTAAATTCATACAATCCACTCACGTTTATACCGAGGCTGTTGGTATTATCCACTTTGTTCAAATCGACATCTTCCTCACACACACCAACGCTATATTTTACATCGATACCGGCGTGAAATTGCGCATTACACACAGTCGATGTCAAAATAGTACCAACCGTTGCAAATAAGGCCAATAAAAATACTTTGATACATTTCATAGGCATTTTTTTTAGAGTTATTATTTTGTAATTATATAGAACCTCTAAACTCTATAACACTATTTTACTCGTTGCACCGTTACCCATACGGGCTATATACACTCCGGCGGGTAGTGCAGCTACATTGATGGTAGCGGTGGTAGCACCCGGGCGCACTGCTTGTGTGGCTACCACTCGGCCGGTGGCATCGTAGAGCGTAATAGCT
>JAFZDG010000167.1 GCA_017561285.1 Bacteroidaceae bacterium | reverse complement strand
TCGGCTACAGCGGTCTGCGCCATAACTTGGGGTGTTGCAGATATTACTGCCAGCAACAGTAATACAAGCGTGTTTATGTACTTTCTGTGCATGACTACTCCTTTTTACTAATAATAAAGTCTGCAAAAATAAGCATTTTTCTTATTCTTGCAGACTTTTATAGCAAGGTATTTATTCAAAAGCGGTAATAATACCCATAAACGAGTCGGCTTTGAGGGCAGCACCACCAATCAAACCGCCATCAACATCGGGCTTTGCAAAGAGTTCTCCGGCATTCGAAGGCTTGCAGCTTCCACCATATAGGATAGAAGTATTATCAGCAATCTCTGCGCCATATTTTTCGGCAATGGTTTGACGAATAAAGGCGTGAATCTCTTGTGCTTGCTCGGCAGTGGCAGTCTTACCTGTACCAATAGCCCATACCGGTTCATAAGCAATGACCAACTTGGCAAAATCTTCGGCAGTGAGATCAAACAAAGAGTCTTTTACTTGCGCTGCCACAACCTCAAAGTGTTTGTCGGCCTCACGCTCGGCGAGTACCTCACCTACACAGAATATAGGAGTAAGGCCGTTGGCCAAAGCAAGAACAACTTTCTCTTTCAATATTTCGGCAGTCTCGTGATAATAAGCACGACGCTCAGAGTGGCCCAAAATTACATACTTGGCACCTGTCGATGCTACCATAGCAGCCGACACCTCACCTGTAAATGCACCTTCGGCCTTGTCGGCACAGTTTTCGGCACCAACGCCAATGCGAGTTGCATCTACAGCCTCCACTACGGGTACCAAATGTGTAAAGGGAGTAGCAATCACTACGTCACACTTGGTTTCCACACTTTTAAGAGCTTCGTTTATCTCTTTTGCCAAAGCCACACCCTCTTGAAGGGTTGTGTTCATTTTCCAGTTTCCTGCAACAATGTTTTTTCTCATAATCTTTCTATTTTTTATATTTCAATTGTTTATTTGTTCTATCTGTTCACGTTGTTGCTTACGCCAACGCCTGAAACGTCGCAAGGCGAAGAGTGCAACACGCTCGGTAAAGTACAACATTAGAATAGGTACCAAAAGCACAACTGCCATAATGGCAATGCGAGAGTCTTCTCTGTAATCTTCGGGTTGTGCATAGGTCGCTATATTTTCAACCGGAGCCGTAAGCAATGCCTCCGAAGGCAAGTGATTTATATAATATTTCTGATATATAACACCATCTTTTAGCACCATTACAAATGGATTGGCACGTTGTATGGTGCGTATAGTTGTCTTATCCATAAACATAAAGGAAAATTCACCTCCGGCATTGTCAAGCCACTCCTCTATTTCCGATGGCGAAGAGGCTGTCACTGCATAGAACGGATAATTATACTCTCGCGCATAGTCGTAAAGTTCGTGAACCTTGTTTATGTGGTCATCGTTGGCATTTTTTAAATCTTCCGAGAAGAGTATAAACTGATAACCTTCGTGACTCAAAATACTCTCGGTCACATCATCATTGCCATCATAAACAACAAAATAATCGGCCGATTGCTTTTCTTGATGTGCTACGGTTACTCCACTGCGCTCTCTACGTTCGACAAACTGCCATCCGTCACTCTCATCGGGCAAGTTATCTATACCGAATATCTCTTGTTTACCATCACGCTCATACACGAAATCATACTCAACCATTGCCTCATCGTCTCCAAAATAGGCTGCAGCAAGGTCTGTACCCACTTTGTAGGGCCTAAAGTCGAGTATGGGCGAATAGGCGTGCGCATAATAGACAAGTGCCAATCCAAAGATTACAACCCACGTCACAATAAAAGCCTGTATCTCACGATGAAACACCGAACGTGTACGAGTATTGAACTGCACCAGGAATATAACCAATGTTAACAGTATGACATTTTTGATAAAAGTGGCCCAATTGGACAGCGTTATCGCATCGCCAAAACAACCGCAATCGGGTATAGGATTGGCAATAGCCAGATAGAGTGTAAGCGGTGTCATAATGGCCATGAAGATGAGCAAAAACAAAGGCGTTTTGCGCAAATATGAACCTAACAAGGCATTGAAACCCAAAACGAACTCTATGATAGACAAAAAGACAGCTGCATAATAGGCCGCAGGCCCAAAGAGCGACATACCGAATGCCTGCATATAATCCTCAATCTTGTACATCGTACCCATCGGATCGATGAGCTTGACTATACCCGAAAAGATAAAAGTGCAGCCAACAAGAATGCGCACCAATATAACAAGCCGCGATAACCACTTGTTACGAGGTGCTGTGGCAGATGATGTATCTACTATATTGGTATGTGACTCATCTTTAGTCGGCATATTCTATTCTGATAAGTCCAAAGAGTGCATAATTGACCATATCCATATAATTGGCATCTACACCCTCCGAGACAAGGGTAATCCCCTTATTATCCTCTATTTGTTTGGTACGATGTACCTTCGACAATATAAAATCGGTATATGAAGTAGGACGCATAAGCCGCCAAGCCTCATCATAATCGTGATTCTTGGCATACATCAGATTTTTGGTTTGAGTCATAAAACGGTCATACAACTCTAAGGCTTGTTCCACTGTAATATCCTCATCACCCGAAAATCCCAAATTCAACTGAATAAGTCCTATGATACCATAATTTACAATACCGATAAGTTCCGAACGAATATCCTCATCAATGCAACTCATACCCTTCATCTCGATAGAGCGAATACGATTGGCCTTGATAAAAATCTGGTCGGTAAGCGAAGTGGTACGCAAAATACGCCATGCCGGACCATAATCTTTCAATTTCTTGGCATATAGTTCGCGGCAAATGCCTATAACATGCTCAAATTGTGCTACTGTATCGGTCATTGTATATGATATTATAATTATTAATGGGCAAAGATAGTGATTTTCTCGACACTTCGCCCAATATCTTGTACAATAATGCGTAGATGAAGATTATTTGTCTTGCACCTCTTCAAAGTCTATATATTCTACCGTACTTTGGTCTATAGGTTTATTGACTCGTTCCGGTGATTCTGTTTCATTATTTTCTGTATAATCATTTTGACGAGGCTCTTCGTTTTCCTTTGTTGTACGACGCGAAAATATACTCCTACCTATACGGCCGAAGTATGACATCAAAAACAACACAGGCATCAACAGAAATAAAAAGCCTACTATGATACTTTGCAATAGACATCCCATATTACAATCATTTTATACGTTTGTGTGTGTATCTAAATATATTCAAAAAGCATACCAAAGAGTGCGATATGTATATTTTGTCACTCTTTGCCTACTTTCGCACTCAACAGCGATTTTAGCACATACAAACCTATAATGACAGCAAAGCCCGACACGCCTTGTAAAACGAGCAATGCAATAGAAAGAACAATCATCACATAGCGCACCTCATTTCCTCGCCAACCCAACCCTTTGAACTTGAGCGAAAACATAGGTATATTGCTTACCATCAGAAATGAGAAGACAAAGATAGAGGCAACAAAACATACAATTGTCGCTGTATTATTATTGTTGACAAGCAACTCACAGGCACCTATCCACCACAACGCATTGGCCGGAACCGGTAAACCCTTGAATGTAGTAGTTTGCGTATCATCTATGTTAAATTTAGCCAATCGCAAGGCTGCAAAAACAGGTATAATCATGGTTGCATAAGCCACCCACGAATAGGTAGCCGGCAGTATATCCAATAAAATATTATATGACATCACAGCCGGAGCAAGACCAAAACTCACCAAATCGGCCAACGAGTCTAGCTCTTTGCCCATAGGCGAGTATGCGTGCAGCAAACGAGCTGCCAAGCCATCGCAAAAGTCGAACAACGCCGATGCTGCGATACAAAGAACCACTGCGGGATAATTTCCGGCAAAGGCAAATATGACAGCCAAACAACCCGACAATAGGTTCAGGCATGTAATGGTATTGGGTATGTGCTTGATCATTGTGTATGAGTATTAATAAATGAATAGGACAAAAGTAATACATTTCATCCACAAAGCGAGAATTTAATCGCAATAAAGTACATTATTTCTATACGATATCACAAAAGCAGAGGGGATGCAACTCACAAAGTCACACCCCCTCTTCATTATCTATTTTGTACGGATTACATCATACCACCCATACCGCCCATACCGGGAGCAGGCATAGCAGGTGCATTCTCTTCTTTCTTATCGGTTATTACACACTCGGTAGTGAGGAACATACCGGCAATGCTGGCAGCATTTTCAAGTGCAACACGAGTTACCTTAGCAGGATCGATAACGCCTGCTTCGAAGAAGTTCTCATATTGACCGGTGCGAGCATTGAAGCCATAATCACCCTTACCTTCGCGTACCTTTTGAAGAATCACAGCACCTTCAAGACCGGCATTGTGCATGATTTGACGCAAAGGAGCTTCGATAGCGCGGCGAACAATTTCGATACCGGTAGTTTCGTCTTCGTTGGCACCTTTAAGACCTTCGAG
>JAFZDG010000166.1 GCA_017561285.1 Bacteroidaceae bacterium | reverse complement strand
TTGCAACATCTTGCCATTCATATCACAGAGCATTATCATAGCTGTGGCAGTACCCTCGGGCAAGCGATAACCTATTTCGGTAGCTTGATTGAAAGGATTAGGTGTGTTTTGCATCAGCGCTGCTTCACCCTCTGCTATAGCTTCTTGCATAGCTGCCGGGGCTTGTTGGCGTTGGGCGTTGGGTGTTTCCTCTTTGAGGCTCTCAACCTCGGCTTGTAACTCTTGTATGGCACTTACCAATATGGGTATCAACTCTTGGTAGGCTATACCTTTTTCGCCGGTTGACATTGTATATACCACATTGGGGAATATTTTTTCCAATTCTTGTGCTATAAAACCATATTTGGGACGATATACCTCTTCATTTATCATATCTTTTACATTAGATGGTATATCTGCATTGACAACTGTATCAGGTTGAAATAAATCTCCGTCATTATTTTCCGGAGCCATTGTACGACTGCGAGTTTGCGTAGCATTTTCTGTCTCGGCAACATCGGTAAGTATATACGAGACTGGATTTACCTCTTTTAAAGACTCTAATGCATTGGTAACTGTTTTAATATTTCGTTTGTGACTACCATCCGATAAAGAGATGGAGGTATTATAGGTTTCTACCACACCGTGTGCATTGACTGTATAAACTGTTTTGTACATTTGAATCCCGTTTATAACCCATGAAGGAGCAACTCCTTTTATAATATATGCACCGGTATCGCTTACGCATACATTAATAGCTGCATTAGCATTTTTTTGATCTATATGTAAGCCTACACCCGATTGATTGTGTATTGTGAGCATTTGCGGAGTTGTATAACTATAGGCATTTCCTGTGCTAAAGTCTCCCACACGTATATAGCCATTAGTATTAATAGCAAATGAACGTACGCCCAAAACGCCAGGGTTGACAACCCATTTCATCCATGTCGCGTTATTTTGTTGAAAGATTCTAAAAGGTTGAGGCGCATTATATGTAGCATTGTAGTATTGTAACTCTATTCCTGTAAGATTGGACGATTGATTATTGGCTTCAACGACCGGCTGAAATATCATTCGATTTAATGAGTCAATGACTATATCTGCTTTTGCTACAGAAAATACTGCTAATAAAATAATGATAATGAAAGTCTTTTTCATAATAATATTATTTAGTGGTTAGTACTATCTTTTCTTATAAAGTTATTTATAAACAAACATTTCCGTACCCTTCATATCGTTGTCCCGATAGGGTGATGTTGTAGCAATCGTGTGTGGGGGGTAGGAAAATGGTGCATCCGCACTCTACCGATGTGTCGTGTGCATAGTTGTAAACAGCTGCTCCGGCGGAGTTGGTTACTGCCACTCTCACGACTCCTATGTTGTCGTTAAACTCCATCTCTATCGTATATTCTCCTATATAATAATAGGCTTCGATAGGCTCGGTTAGCGAACGATCTTTCTTAATAATTTTCTTAAAAGGAATATCTATTTTTCCATCCGAAGGATCGATAGGTGTAGGCGGAATAGAGTCGTTGCCATCGGCAAATGCAGAGATTGAACACGCGAGCATCAAGCTCATCAAGATTGCTTTTAATGTAGAATGTGTTTTCATTTGGGTATAATTTTTTGTTAGTTGTTTTCACAAAGTTCTAACTAAAATTTACCATTGTCAAGAAAAATCCCATTAATTTCACCTATTAGGTCGATTTTTAAAACACTGAATATCAAGTGTTTGAAAAATAAAAATCTATTAGGTACCTATTAGCCCCTCTTTTGCGTGGTGTAATGTGTTGTATATCAGTATGTTAGTTGTAAAAATAATCTAATACACTGATATACAAGTAATTGTGTTTTTTGCTACGAAAGCGATAGCAAGAAATTTCGTAAATCTTCGTTGTTGGTCAAAGAGAATTTTTTGCGCAATCGAGTACGCCTACCGTATGTACTTTGCACGTGATTGTGGTTGAAAAGTATGCGCAATTGGTTACTTTCGAAGCCCAGCATTGTGAGGCAAGCAAAGTCTATTTCGTCGTCATTCAACCCGGGGTATCTATTTAATAATATTTCTACGAAGCCGGGCTTATAAAGTGAGGCTATCTCACGTATATCCTTTACGAACGAATGCTTGTTGGTATTGCAAAGGTTCATATACGAACGGCAGCGTTTATAAAATTCGTCTTTGTTCGACTCGTATATATCCGATAGGTCTATAATGGTCTTGAGCATATCTATACGCGCAAGCAGGGCGTTGTCCGATTGTTGTTTTTGCGACATTTGCCTGTTGAGTTGTTGCTGTATGGCATCGTAC
>JAFZDG010000165.1 GCA_017561285.1 Bacteroidaceae bacterium | reverse complement strand
TGCCTATGATTTCGGACATATTGTCTGTCGAAGAAGAGGATAATAACGCAGCAACAACCGAACAAGAGATTACCATCACATGGCACCGCCGCGCCATACAAGCCATTGCATCGGTTGCTGCGATTGTCATCTTTATGCTCTTTATAGCTACACCGGTAGATAATTTCCAACCGGTCAACGACTATGCCGGATTGGTATCGACCGAAATATTGACACAACAAGAGGTCGCCACAAACTCCGATGTATCTATTACCCAAGAAGAGGTTGTTGCAGCGATAGAGTCGGCAACCATCGAAGAGAAAACAATCGTTTGCGACCATACAGCCGAGACTCTCAATAGCGCAAATACGGCAGACGAAACACCGCTGCAAGTAAATATCGACACCAACACAACCCCGCGATATATACTTGTAATAGGCTCACTTCCCACCCAAGAACTTGCCCAAAAACAAATAGCCGAATTTGCCGAAAAGGGTGTATCGGAACACATCAACATCTATGAGCACAATGGACGACACCGCTTATACATAGATGGTTACGACACCTTGAGCCAAGCACAAGAAAGACTTGACGAGATAAACGCTCAAGCCAATTCGGTATTTGCCGGTATTTGGATTTGCTCTACTCTATAATGAATACCGCCGAGGAAGAAAAAAAAATTCTTTTTGCAACCCTACCCTACAGGGTTGCTTCATCAAAATACTTTAAAGTCATTTTTTGCAAGCTGCTTACGCGCTGGCTGAGTATCGTCATATTGCTACTTACGGCTCTGATAGGTGCCACTTGCTACGACTTGCGCTTTGGCATCGTCTTGCTTATGTTCATTTTCATCATTCTGCCATTAGTCCTATTTATGTTTTACTACAACTATGCCCTGCGGCCGGTAGCATTCTTCTCGGTAGTAGAAAAGAGTGTCATCATACACACCCGAGGCATAGACTGCATATACGATGAGAAACAACGCGAAGTATTGCAATGGCAACAAGTAGAACGTGTAGAACGCAACAACGAGGCTTTCTATATCTATACCGATGCAAACACCTACTTCTACCTACCTCGCCAAGCATTTGCAACAGCCGAAGATATACAAGATTTTGAAAAGAACTATTTACCACAATTTATATCCTAAAATAAGTTATATCGTAGGATATTTTGTAAAAAACTTTGTATATTTGCTGTAGCGAATAGTTTCTAAAAGATATATGAGCAAATACATACATACTATTGCAGCTATACTGATAGCCATTGTGGCCACTGCTACAGCACAGGCCGAGATATATACACTCGATGAAGCTCGCGAACTATATAAAGCGGGAAAATATGAAGAGGCTGCACCCACATTCCAAAAAGAGTTGAAGAAAAAGCCCAAAAACGGCTCACTCAATCACTGGTTTGGAGTGTGTCTGCACTATATGGGCAACCATCAAGAGGCCATAAAATACCTACAAAAGGGTGTCGAACGCAAAGTCATATTATCAAACTTCTACTTAGGAGAGGTTTACGCCGCTCTATACCGTTTTGAGGAGGCCGTTGATGCCTACGATGCATATATGTCGAATATAGAGAAAGACAAGAAAGAGCCTATCGAAGGCATAGAACAACGTATAGCCACAGCCAAAATGGGACAAAAGATGATGCGAGGTGTAGAACAAGTACAAGTAATAGATAGTCTTGTAGTAGATTCCCTCACATTTATCAATTACTACCGTATCACGCCCGAGGCCGGTCGCTTACTGTCACACGAAATGCTGCCACAAGCATTTGAGGCCGACTCGGCAACCATAGCCTACACCCCCCAACGAGGCGATGTCATATATATGGCCAACAAGCCCAACGGCAACTACGACCTCTGCCTGTCAAACAACCTCTTGGGACACGATTGGGGCGCATTACACTCTATATCCAATACGCTCAACAACGAATACAACCAGAACTATCCCTATGTGCTAAGCGATGGACAAACACTCTATTTTGCACAAGATGGCGAAAACAGTTTTGGCGGATACGACATATTTGTAACTATGTTCAACTCGGAACGAGGCGACTATATGCTTCCCCAAAACGTAGGAATGCCATTCAACTCGCCCTACAACGACTATATGATGGTCATCGATGAGTATCTGAATGTAGGTTGGTTTGTAACCGACCGCAATCATATTCCGGGCAAACTCACCCTCTACATTTTTATACCCAACGACACCAAGAGAGTATATGCCACCGACACCCCTCACTTGGCATCTCTGGCACAGCTATCCTCTATAGCCGATACATGGGCCGAAGGTGCCGACTACAGTGAGATACTCGAACAAATAGCCGCCATAAAACCCGAAGAACGCTCTATGCGCATACACGAATTTACCTTTGTTGTATGCGATGGTCGCATCTATACCCACTCAAGCGATTTCAGCAATCCCGAGGCATTGCATTACTACAATCAGTCGCGATCGTTGCAACGCCGTATAGATGAGCGCAATGCTCGTCTTGAGAGCCTTAGAGCCGAGTATGCCCAAGCCTCGTTGGAGAGAAAAAGCCAATTGGAAAACGAGATACGCCAATTGGAAAATGAGATATTGAAAAGTAACGAATCGCCTATGATGTACGAAAATCGCGCACGACGTGCCGAACTGGCATTCTTAGGCATTAATATCGAATAACAACCTATAGCTATGATACTCGACATCATAATCATAACCGTACTCATTGCCATAGCTGCAGCCCTACTCATACTCGAGCTATTCTTCTTGCCCGGATTATCTATAGCCGGATTTTTCTCGGTAGCTTTCTATGGCTTTGCACTATACTACACGATTGCGCACATGGGCATTACGGTAGGTATCATAACACTTTTAATAGCCGCAATAATTACCATTGCGCTCATATGGTACTTTATGCGCTCACGTACCCTCGACAAGGTGTCGCTCAACACCAACATCGATGCTACAGCCCCCACCGAGATAGATAGCAGCGTGCAAGTGGGCAACCAAGGTATAGCCCTATCGCGCCTCAACCCTATGGGACGCGTTATGATTGGCAACTGTACTGTAGAAGCTCGCTCGTTGGAATTTATAGAAGAAGGTTCGCCAGTGGTTGTAACAAAGGTAGAACGTACGACCGTCACCGTTGAGCAAGCACTCCTTGAAACAAATAATAACTAACCTCAAATAATAATATTATGGAAGTAATCACAATTTTACTGTTGGTAGCGGTTATCATCATGATATCGCTATTCTTCTACTTCGTACCCTTCCTGCTATGGTTGTCGGCACGAGTATCGGGCGTAAATATTTCGCTCATACAACTATTCCTGATGCGCATCCGCAAAGTACCCCCTACAGTCATTGTAAGCGGTATGATTGAGGCACACAAAGCCGGATTGAGCTCAATTACTCGCGATGAACTTGAGGCACACTATCTTGCCGGTGGTCACGTAGAGCGCGTGGTACACGCACTTGTATCGGCAGCCAAAGCCAATATTGAACTCGATTTTAAGATGGCATCGGCTATCGACTTGGCCGGTCGTAACGTGTACGAGGCCGTACAAATGTCGGTTAACCCCAAAGTTATCGACACACCGCCCGTAACAGCAGTGGCCAAAGACGGTATTCAGCTCATAGCCAAAGCTCGCGTAACAGTGCGTGCCAACATTCGCCAATTGGTGGGAGGTGCCGGCGAAGATACCATTTTGGCTCGCGTTGGCGAGGGTATTGTTTCGTCTATCGGTTCGAGCATTTCGCACAAAGAGGTGTTGGAAAATCCCGATTCTATTTCAAAACTTGTATTGCGCAAAGGCCTCGACTCAGGTACAGCATTTGAAATTCTCTCTATCGACATCGCCGACATCGATATAGGTAAGAACATTGGTGCAACCTTGCAAATAGACCAAGCTCAGGCCGACAAGAATATTGCTCAAGCCAAGGCCGAAGAGCGTCGCGCTATGGCTATAGCTCTCGAACAAGAGATGAAAGCCAAAGCTCAAGAAGCTCGCGCCAAAGTTATCGAAGCCGAAGCCGAAGTGCCTCAAGCTATGGCCGAAGCATTCAGAAACGGCAACTTGGGCATTATGGACTACTACAAGATGAAAAATATTGAGGCCGACACAACTATGCGCGAAAGCATAGCCAAACCCGCAACGCCTCAAAATAACAATAAATAGTTTTGTTTGTTACAACTCCCAACAGATGTTGTAACAAACAATTGAAAATAATATAGAAAGCGATAAAACATACTACCGGTTGCTTTCTATTACCGTCAAGCGTGTGAGCGTGTTTTTATAAAAAAAGGTTATCGGTTTTCGACTGAGTCAAAATTTTATGGCTCAGTCTTTTTTTTGGGGGGAGGGAATTTTCATCCTGCCATTTTACAATTAACCCGAATTATAGCAGAAGCCCTTAAATAAAAAAAGAAGAGATACTTCACAATATCTCCTCTCAAGTTTCTAATCCAAAAAATGATTAGAGATTCATAAATATCACATTTACGTTTCTCTGTCTTATGAAAAATCCAATTATCCTTATTATTATTTTATTGCTGTTGTCCTGGAAGGATTCGAACCCTCACTGACAGAGCCAGAATCTGGAGTGCTACCATTACACCACAGGACATTGTCACTATGTTCAATGCAAATTTGCAAAATATTTTGCTTCATTGTTACGCTGAGTGGCGCAAAAAACTCACTATTAACATATTTTCACAATCAAACAAACAACAACATTTAAACTTTAGATATGCGAATGCGTCAAAACAAAAAAGGAACGATAACACACGCAGACTACCCCCAAAATAATGTAACTACCGAAAAAGGCATACTTTCGAGGTAAAACTTGAAGATAAGTAGCAGTGAAGGCTAAATAATTAACCCTATTTGATAGGAATTAACCCATTTATTTGTAACTTTACGACAAACTAAAATATAGTGATATGAAAAAAATTCTGTCTATACTTGCACTGACGTTGCTAATGGTGTCGTGCATTGGACCGCAAGGTCCACAAGGCCCCCCGGGACCTCCGGGAGAGCTGGGCGAAGGTATCAACTGGAAAGTGTACGACTTCACAATAGCCTCGCATCAATGGCAACTGGTAAACGGTGCCGATCAACTCAACTCGTACTATATGTATCTTTTTGAGGGCAACGATGCTCCCCAAGAGTTGCGCTATGTAGTAGAAAATATGGGCGAAGTATCGGGTTGCCTGGTAGGTCGTATGGACAATGGCGATGAGATATTCTACCCCCTACCCTACGAAAATTATTTTGGCGAGAACCAAGGCAAGAATGAATCTCTATGGAGCGAGATGTATAAGTATGACTACACCCGCAACAGCATCGCCTTCTATGTATATTACAGCGATTTCTACACCGCAACGCCACCCGCTACTTGCAAGTTCCGTATGAGCTTGAAGTGGTAAAAAATGTAAATGCATTGAACATTAGGATAAAGAATTATGTTGTTTTGATATAATAGGAGAAGAATAGTTTTCATAATGATGATCGAGTCAGGTGGCCGTGAGGTTACTTGGCTTTTTTTATTGCATCGCACCTATGTTTCGTTACAAGACAACGAGTGCCACATAGATGGCTAAGCAGCGGCGTAGAACCGTAGAACCATATCTATGCGGTTATCACTGTATCATCATATGCACTCACCTATGCAAAATAGGAGATACTTCGAGGCATCTTCTATCGCTACGATACAAACCAAGACGTTACAAAGTATAATCTATGCGACACGATCATTGCGGCTGTGCGGCATCACCTTAACGGAATAACAACAAGCCTCATAGAGTTGCACACACACTTGACGGCATCAATGGGTTGTTGCCGGCTCGCAATGCAATGAGCAACTACAGCCATATAAACAAAAAAGAGGCTGCGCTTGGGGCGCAGCCTCTCAAAGTATTTAGGCTTTAATTTCTTATTTGTTGATAAGAACCTTCACACCATTGATGATGTACAAGCCGTTGTTGAGACGGTTGAGATCAGAAGCCTTCTTAGTTTGCATTACACGGAAACCGTTGATGTCGTAAACTACATAACCGTTTACGGGATCCATCTCGATACCATTGATTGCATCAAAGCTGCTTACTTCAATCTTTATACGATACTCTTTGCTGTTGCAAATAGCATAGTTGGGATAGTCGTAGATGCTACCTGCATCGAATACTACATAGTAAGTACCTTCGGCTGTGATGGGTGTATTCAATACCAAACGTACAATGTTTTCGGGATAAGCATTGCCTTCAGCATCGTTGTACTCGATAGCAGTTGTGCTTACCTTAGTATCCAATGAATCGAATACATCGGGTGAAATCATCAAAGCAACACCGGTGTTGAACTCAGCAACGATTTCAGTCAACTCTTCCACTGTAGAGTTAGCCGAAGGTGTAGTTGCTACGAGGATAACGTCATCAACTTGAGCACCACCTACAGTGATATTCATGCTGAAGTCTTTCTCCATCATTGTCATCCAATCGATAGCAGAAGTGATAGTCTTGGCAGGAAGTACGAATACATAGTCATTAGCCTCAGCAATCTTCTCATCGAGTGTGAAGATGAGAGTCTCTGAGCTATATGCATCACCATCTACATAAGTAGCAGAAGCAAACTCGCAGATAACCTTACCGCTCTTATCTTGGATAGAAGCTTTGTCGAAGTAGCCGTCGTAGTTAACAGGAATATTGAAGTTAACAACGATAGACTCGAGAGCATCTACAGAAGTACCATCAGCGGGTTTTGTTGCAACTACAGCAGGAGCTTGTGCAGCAGCCTCAACTGTGAATGTAAGACGCTCTTCTTCGTTGGTTTGAGATTCAGTATCGAAGTCAACGAGATCCTCGGCAGGAATAATGAGTGTATAGGTACCACTTTCAACTACAGGATTTTCGAGGATATAACGGATGCGGTTGCCAAGCAAAGTAGCACCTTCATTGTCGGTCCAAGATACCTTGAGTGAGCTTACATTGATACCATGTACGTTCTCGATATAAGCATTGGTAACATCACCGTTGGGAGTTGTAATACCCTTATTCCAATCTACGATAATAGACTCAAGTTTTTCAACAACTGCATTGTTTTCGGGATCAGAAGCAGTGATATAGAGATCCTTCTCAACACCTGTAACAGTGTAAGTCAATTCGATTTCTTTGTTAACACCATCGCTGAATGTAACAACTTTCTTAGGAATCTTCACAACAAATGTACCGGGCAAGTTGAATGCATCGGTGTACATCATATTGGGATCAACAAATACAACCAATTGGTTGGCAGCATTACCTTGACGGAATGAGAAGTAGAAACCGGTAGGCATAGTAGCACCAGTCAAATCATCATACATATAGATACCGGGCAAGTTAGCACCAGTCATCCAGTCGGGCTCAGCAACTGTGATTTCGCTATAGTCGGTGAAAGTAAGAGTCATCTCTTTGAGTGCGCTCACCTTGCTGTTGTTAGCAGGATTTACAGTGAATGCAGCATCAACTTCATCAGGCTCTACATACTCGTTGTAGATAGTGAAGTTCAATACATACTCTTC
>JAFZDG010000164.1 GCA_017561285.1 Bacteroidaceae bacterium | reverse complement strand
GATATGAAAGCCATACGAGCCAAGCGTAAAGCTGCTATAGAGAATGTACTCACCCCTGAGCAAAAGGTGAAATTTGATGAAATGCAAAAGAAGCATATGGCCAAGAGAGAGTTGCGCCGTCAAGACGGTAAGAAACTACGTGATGGTGTGTGCGCAGAGAATGATGGATGCCGTAAACCCCATATGAAATGTGACAGCTTGCGCGGAAAACATCACAGAGGTCATATGCACAAATGTCAAAACGGCGAGATGCAATGCGATAAAAAAGCCGACTGCAAGAAAGATTGCCAAAAGGGTGATTGCCAAAAGGTATGCGACAAAATGAAGGATTGCAATAAAAAGGCTGACTGCAAGAAAGATTGTCAAAAGGGTGATTGCCAAAAGGCTTGCGACAAAATGAAGGATTGCAAGAAAGATTGCGATAAAAAGAAAGAGTGTTCTAAGAAGTAAGATAGTTTACAAAAATACCAAAAGCGAGAAACGCCCCAGAAGTGTTTCTCGCTTTTTTATGGTTATAAAATTGCTTTGTTAAATACTCCCAATAGCCTCTTTGTCGCCGGCAATGGCAATGTATAGGTTGTCGGGGTGTAGATGGGTGCGAGCTACACGCATCAGGTCGTCGGCGGTGGCTGTGCGAATGACTTCATCTTCGAGGTCGAAGTAGTTGAGAGGAGTTCCTGATATGATTGATGAGACAAAATAGTCGCTCATAGAGAAGGGACTATCCAATGCGCGGGCGCGTCGTCCTTGCAGGTAATTGCGAGCCGTTTCGAGTTCGTCTTGAGGAACAGGAGTTGTGCAGAGTTGCATCATTTCGTTGCGCACTTCATCGATAAGCGGACGTGTATATTCGGTTCCGGCTTCGGTAACGATAGTGAAATATGCACCATCGCGCATAGAAACGATGTGCGATGATATGCCGTATGTGTAGCCTTTCTCTTCGCGAATGTTGGTCATAAGTCGGCTGCCAAAGTAGCCGCCCAAAACGAGATTGAGTATGGTGAGAATGGGGTAGTCGGGGTGATTGCTGCCGATAACGGGTTGTCCGATGCGTATGCCCGACTGTAGTGCATCGGGGCGATGAATGATAGATGTGTGCTCGGTGTGCGGTGTAATGGGTGCAACGTTGGGAATCGTAGTAGAAGCAGGTGTGAGAAGACCGAAACATCTGTTTACTTGTTCCAAAACATCATCGGTAATGCGTCCCGATAGTATGATGTGTATGCCGGTGTTGAGATAGAAGTTATGGTGATATTGTTGCAGGTCGTTGAGGGTAACCGCTTCTAAATCTTGAGCCGTAGTGATGCGGGCATAGGGGTGTGACGAGCCAAAAATGAGACTGTTGAAAGCCTCAGAAGCGAGATAACTCACCTTTTGACGGTTGATTTCGAGTTGCTGTATGCGTTGTTGTTGCAGCACATCGAAAGGCTTTTGTGGCATTGTAGGCTCGGTAATCATTGCAGCAATTACGGGCAGGACCTGGTGCAGATTGCGATTGAGCGAAAAAAGCGATAAGGCGCTAAAGTGTTGTGTAGTGCCTGTTTGCATCCAAGCACCGTAGTAATCGAGATGCTCGGCAATGGCTTCGGCATCCATACCCGGTACACCCTTGCGCAACATAGGGCCGGTCATATCGGCAATGGCCGGAGTCTTTCCGGCATATCGGCCACCTTCAAAAAGGATGTCGAGACGGCATACTTCTTGGTCGCCTTTGTCGATAATAAACAGTTCAATACCATTGTTGAGCCGGGTAATGCGAGGTTGCGGCATATGGAGTGCCCCAAAGGGTGTTACGGGAGGTTGTTGTGTGCGGTTGAGTGTCATATAGTGTTGTACTTTGCGATTGTATTAATGGTTATGGGGTGTAACGTATATTTGGTTGTTTTCGTGGCGGATAATTTCTACCGATGTGCCGGCTTCGATATATTGTCCGTAGAGTGATACGGCATCGTAAATCTCAGAATCGACTTTAACTTTGCCCGAGGGAGCCATGCGGGTAATGGCGGTGCCTACGCAGCCTACGAGCGTGCGTGCAGTGGTATCTACACCGATGTAACCTTCGCTATTTTTCTGCTCGGCGTGGAGTGCAAACCGATAGAGCATACCTTTGGCTCCGATGCGGTGCGATAGGAATATGAGGAATACAATGGCTATAACCAATCCTGCCAATACGGTGAGAATGCTGCGAGAAATGTCGATGCCTGTAACAAAGGTGAAATCGAAGACGATATTGTTGAGGGCAGCCAGGATGAGTGCCCCGAGCATAAGAATAACGCCACTGATGCCGGCAACGCCAAATCCGGGAATGACAAACAGCTCGATGACGAGAAAGATGATACCGGCAACGAATGCCAATAACTCCCAACTCTCGGCTGTGCCACTGATGAAGAGAGGCAGGAAATAGAGTATGGCAGCAATGACGGCCACAGCCGAAGGAAAGCCTATGCCGGGTGTTTTAAGTTCGAAGAAGATACCACCGATGATGAGCGTAACCATGAGCGCTTGCAGTGCGGGAT
Source organism: Bacteroidaceae bacterium (assembly GCA_017561285.1). Taxonomy (GTDB): domain Bacteria; phylum Bacteroidota; class Bacteroidia; order Bacteroidales; family Barnesiellaceae_A; genus Barnesiella_A. Next base: position 1,724 of record JAFZDG010000164.1, on the reverse strand, counting down.
TGGTGAGGAATCCGGCAATTTTGTCGTATAGCGATGGTGTATATTGCTCGATGGTGTATTGTTCGATAGCCAGGTTTTGTGTTATCATTTGCTCGACACTTTCGACAATACCTTCGCAATATCCGTTGGCAATGGCTTCGTCGGGAGTGAAGGTGAGTATCTGGCCGGAGTCGGAAAGTTGGGGAATGACAACACGCTCATCGACCATCGCTTCGGCAATGATGGGGTTGCGACGCCATGTAACGATGGTATCGCCTTGTTGTGTTATGGTCGTATCGCAGCCATGCGCTTGAGCAGTAGCCCGCATCGTGGCCCGCATATACGATTGGTATTTGTCGGGCATAGCTTCGCCTGTTTCGTTCACAACGGTAGCAGCCCCCATACGAGCGCCGTTCTGCATGTAAATGCTATCGCAAGCCAGAGCAATGAGCGCACCAGCCGATGCGGCGTTGTTTTCGATATAGGCATATACCGGAATGGGTGCATTGAGAATGAGCGTGCGCATAGAGTCGGCATGCAGCACCAGCCCGCCATAAGTGTTGAGATGCAGGATAACGGCATTGGCATCCTTTTGGATGGCTTTGTGCATACCGTTTTGCAGGTATCGCCAAGAGGTAGAACCTATCTCTTGATGTATGTCGATACGATATAGGTGAGTGGTGTCGTTGGCCAATATCGATATGATGCACAGTGCGAGCGTTGCTAATGTAGTGTATAATCTTTTCATAAAGCTACCTTTTAGTGTAATCATACAAAAGTAATGTATTTTGAGCGATAAAAGGGAAAAGTTGGAGATAATTGTGTAAATAAAATGTTGTTGCCTCACTAAAAAGGGATGTGTTGTTAATGAATGTGAAAGCCCTGTGTAAAGAAGAACTTTTGAGACTGGAGCTTGTTATAAAATCTGTGTTGCTTAGAGACGGTATTGGTAGAGAGCAACCCTTATATAAATCTGTAAATAGTATATGAAAACATACATAATATCGCCGTAGAGTAGATTACAGTCGTAAGACTGCGATACTGTTTCCTCCAAACAGTTTATATTATTTAATATGGAATCAATTTATGAACTCGCCTCAATTTCAAGAACGGCTCCTCAACTTACAAAGTAACCTACTCAATTTTGCCTATATGCTAACGTCCGATCGTGAAGAAGCGCATGACTTGTTGCAAGATACCACCCTGAAGGCTCTCGATAATGAAGATAAATATATAGATAATGTCAATTTCAAGGGTTGGGTGTTTACGATAATGCGTAATATATTTATCAATAATTATCGCAGGGAGGTGCGTAACCAGACGATTGTTGACCAGACCGAAGATTTGTATCATTTGAATCTGCCACAGGAGTCGGGATTTGGTACGCCCGATGGCTCCTATACTGTGAAAGAAATAATGAAGGCCATTAATGGTTTTTCGGACGAGTATCGCATACCTTTCACGATGCACATAGAGGGGTATAAGTATCACGAAATAGCCGAGAAGATGTCGTTGCCGCTGGGAACCGTCAAGAGTCGTATCTTCTTTGCACGTCAGCGATTGCAAATCATACTCAAGGATTATAAATAGGTGGGGCTATACTTGTTGCATGATGCGACAGATGTAGCCTGCCTTGTATATGTTGAATAGTGTGAGTGATGGATGGCTGCTGTTGAGGTTGCGCAGCAAGAGTGGCTCGATGATGTTGAAGATGGCAGCCACTATGCGGTCGGTGTGCCATTGGT
>JAFZDG010000163.1 GCA_017561285.1 Bacteroidaceae bacterium | reverse complement strand
CTATACCATACAACTAATGAAACACACCGGCATACTTCTCACACTTGTTGCTGCGCTGCTCTTTGTGGCGTGCCGCACCGACAACACCTCCATACAACTGCTCGACCAAGCCGAAACCCTGATGAATGCGGCTCCCGACACAGCTCTGGCACTGCTCGACAGCATCGACTCGCATCGACTTGGTCGTGCCGACAATGCCCGCTATGCCTTGCTTCGCTCGCAAGCCCTCGACAAGAATTTCATCGACATCACCAACGACTCGCTCATATGCATTGCAGTCGATTACTACGCCCACTCGCATAATGAGCCATACAAGATGCTGGCACATTACTACTACGGACGCATCCTATTCAATGCCGGCGACTATGCACACAGCATTATAGAGCTTCTCAAGGCCGAGAAAGTGGCTATATCGTTAGATGATATGTATCGTTTAGGTCTCATCTATAGTGATATTTCAAACATATACGATAATATATATTGGGGAGAAGGCGCAATAGAGTATGCACAGAAAAGTTACGATGCGTATTCTCAAACACAATATCACAGACACTGCTATTATAGTCTGCTCCATTTGGGTATAAAACATTTCAACTATTACAATTATACCGAGAGTGAAAAGCTTTTCAAGACATTATTGACACAAGTACAAGAACAGAATGATACAATATTGTGTATTGAGACATTAACAAAGTTAGCAAGCACATACTGGGCTGTTAACAATTACAACAAGGCAATAACAGCCTACAACGAAGCAATAAAACTGAATTTAGATAAAGATATAATCGGAGCTGCTCAGTACAGTCGGTTAAGTTCTTCTTATATTATGACTGATCAACTCGAGAAAGGACTTAAATATGCCAACATAGCCTATGAAAAAGACACTGCCGAGGTGTGGGGACTCTATCTGTATAATGAAAAATGTGGAAATATAAAGGAAGCCCTACATTATTTACAAAAAGAGATACTAATGCAAAATGAGATATTAGACAATATAACTACGCAAAGCGTTCTTAAATCGGTTGAAAATTACAATTTGATGGAAGAAAAGTTATACAAGCAATCTCATAGGTACGAAAGAGCATTACTTATAATAATAATCATAACCATCATTATTGCAGCTATCATCCGTATTAAAATAGTAAATGCCGATATAGAAAAAAGCATAGCCTTGACGCATAATCTCAAAAATACACTGTTTGTAAAAGATAAGTATATTGAGGCCCTACAATCGGACGTAAACGAGCTATTTAGCGGACAATTTGAGATGTTAAATAAATTGTGTGCAATATACTACGAAGGCAATGACGAAAAGAAAAATATATATACCACCTATAGCAGTATAAAATCTACTATCAAAAATATAAGTTCGGACAAACAGACAATTAGCCAATTGGAGATGTTGGCAAACAAGCATCTGAATAACATAATGACAAATTTTCGCAGTAATTACCCAAACTTGAGCGATGACGACAACCAATTATTCCTGTACTTAGTAATGGGATTCTCACCCCAAGCCATATCAATAATACTCAATATCGATATCAAAAAAGTGTATAATCGAAAATCGAGTTTGAAACGAAAAGTATGTAATGTAACCGATAAAGATATAACTCAATTTGCACCTTTCTTTGGTAAGTAGTTGTATATCAACTTTATATGTGCATTGTGTTGATAATCAGTTTGTTATATTCTCGCATAGAAAATAACATTTTTATATTTTGTAACACATTGTTTTATAGTTGTTTACAAGGTTGCTCGCATAGATTTTTTTGAGCAAAAAATTAGGAATCTACAAAGTTTGTGTGCTAATTTTGTCTGAAACCAAACTAAATGTTATGAAACGTATTCTTAATTTTTTAGCAATTCTTATGCTATCGATTGCAACTGCACCGCCGACAGCGGATTTGTAATCAAGGTATATTATCCTTGTAATCACTACCTGAAAATAGGTGTTGAATAAGTCATTGCAAATGATATTTTATACCTTAAAAAACGCATAAAAAGGGGACTCTTAATACCCTATTAAAAAATAAATTTTTATAACGCTGAATATCAGGTGTTTAAAAGCCGACCTCATAATAAGAATTAATGAGATTTTTCTTGACAATAATAAAATTTAGTTAGAACTTTGTAGGAAAGAAATGCAAACAAATGAATCTAATCAATAAAAAAACTATTTTTTTAGTATAAATCTAACCCCATATCCATTAAACGTAGAAATTGAAAATGGTAGCTTTGTTAAATATTAATTGTTAAAGTAAAAGCGTATGAGAAAACATGTATTGAACATCATTATATTATGTGGTGTATTATTGAATATTGGTTGTAATAAACCGGAGCCTGAATTAGAGCAAGAGTATTTACTTATACTCGTAAATGGTAATAAATGGACCTATGCTTGCAGAACTTATAATGAATATGGTTATAAAAATGATTGTACTCTCATACAATCGGTATGTGGTGACACTATCATAAACGGTACATCATATAAGATTGTGAAGAATACAATTGAAGATTTAGATATCCCCAATGTGTTGGATGTAATGGGATTGCCCGAGAAGGAATACTACAGAGAAGATAATGGTAAATTATATTTGTATGATAAGTTACCCAATGGATTGGCGGGCGATGTATTGATGTTCGATTTAGATTTGGATGAAGGTCAGGGTGTAAGTCACTGCCACGCAGTATCAAGTGAAATTGATTCGGCTAAAGTTTTAGATGTTTTCTATGCCAAAACAACAGATAACAAATATCGAAAAGGTCTTGTAATTGGTCAGTCAGACGATAGCAAAAATGAGTATTACTACAATGATATGTGGGTTGAGGGTATAGGTTCACGATGTAGCGGCATTAGAGAAAACACGACTCATACCTATGGTTTTAGAGCTATGTTGAATGATTTTTCGACACAGGGAAAGGTCGTTTTTGAAGGAAATCCTAAATGGGAATAAATAAATTCAGAATTTATCTAACCCAAAAAATGTATATAGTCACGAAAAAGTGATATCCGAATTTATAATTCTTAATAATAGTAATAGAGATGAAAGCAAATAATAAAATGATGAGACAAACGCACGCAATAGTCTGTTTATTGGCATTGATAATTACTCTTACGGGATGTACTATTGATGAACCCTCTGTTAACGCCGGAGAGTTTCCATTCGTAAAGGAGGGTAAGGTGTGGATTTGCGGTACTCAAACTTTTAAAATGGAAGGTGATACAATTATTGGTATAAAGTCGTATAAGAAACTTTACAGGAAAAACCCGGAGCAATACGGAGACAATAATATGCATTACTTTGCAGCGATAAGAGAACGAGACAAACAAGTATATGCAATAAAGCCTCAACAACGTAAAGAAATATTGATATATGATTTCTCTTTAGAAAAAGATGATATAATTACTGTCAAAGAAACTGATGAAGAAATAATTGAGTTCAAAGTAGGTCGCGAACCTGAATACCTAAGTAGCGGTAGAAAAAAATGGGATATGTTATATTTGTTAAATCATCAACTTTTTATTACCGGGTATATTTATTGGATAGAAGGAGTTGGTTGTTTGGATAGTCCATTTTGGAGTATAGATGATTATGGTTGCGGTGATTTATATGTATGTTATGAAGATAGTGTGTCTATCTACCCGTAGATAATTATTGTTGGATAAAAGCTTACAACCAATATCGGCCCGTATGGGTAACGGCGCAACGACTAAAATAGTTATTTAAAAGTATAAAGCTTTTAAAGTAGATATAATTCATTATTAAATGAATGGGAGTATTGCCCGTCGTGATGACGCGCAATACTTTTTTTCGTTCTATTAGCAACCCTATTTCGGGGCATAAAGCCCCTCAACCGGTGCTTCGCACCATCCTCGTTTATCAATGATGTGATG
>JAFZDG010000162.1 GCA_017561285.1 Bacteroidaceae bacterium | reverse complement strand
GTCGTTGGCTACAAAGCGACTTATCGGGTGGTAACCCGCTCTCCCGCCGCACATTTTGCAATTTTCGTGAAGGTGCCGAGAAACTTTTCGATGTAAATATTCTTTGCGATGCATCTACCTATGAGTATTACATAGAGCAAGCGCAATCTGACAAAAACAACGATATGCAACAGTGGTTGTTCGACTCCTTGTCGGTCAACTATATGATGCGTCATAGCTCGGAGCTGTCGCACCGCATTATACCCGAGCACTTTCCATCGGGTAATGACTATATGGCATCTATTGCCGAAGCCATGCAAGAGGGCCGTATGATACGGATGACCTACCATGCTTTCTGGAAAATGTCGGCACAAAAGGTCGATTTGGAGCCCTATTTTGTGCAAGCATTCCGCAAGCGATGGTATGTTATAGGCTATAATCGCAAAGACAAGCAGATAAAAACATATGCTCTCGATCGCATTGTTGCTCTTTCGCTCACAACCGACACGTTTGAGTTTCCTGCCAATTTTGTCCCCGCCGATTATTTTATGCACTCGTTTGGTGTAATACGCAGCGATGAAAAGCCCGAAACCATCCGTCTCAGGGCTACTATGCGACAAGCCCAATACTTGCGAGCATTGCCCTTGCACCACTCGCAACGCGAGTATGAGGTGGGTGATGGATATGTCGATTTTATTTACACCATGCACATCACCTACGACCTCATACAGGAGTTGTTGTCGCTGGGGCGTGAAATTGAAGTTATCTCACCCGCCAAACTGCGCAACGATATTCGCAAAAAGTTGCAAACTGCTCTTGAGGTTTATAAATAACCCATTATCAGTTGTCGAAAAGTGCCGATTTGCGATTGATGAATACAACGAGCAAAGTGAGTGCCGCTAAGAATGTATTGAGTTGAAAGGCAAATAATTCGCTCGAATCGTGCATAATTATCTTAAATAATTTAATGACAAACGGGCATACCAAAATGGCTACATAATTCATCGCCATTACACAAGCCAGTGCCATTGTGCTTTTGTGCGGTAGTACAATGTGGGTAGTACGGTCATACATAATGGGTTGTATGATACCGTATCCGGCACCTGCCAGTACGCATCCTACCCCCACAAGCCATACGTTGCCGGTGGCTACTATCAATCCCAGACCTATAACAATCATAAGCATACTCCACACTTGTGTGCTACGTCCCATAAGGTCAATGAGGCGGTTGAGAATGAATCCCGGTGCCATTATGGCCAGGAAAAAAAGCGAAATGTATGTACCCGAAATTCCGGTTGGCATACCTCGTTCTTCTATAAGAAATGGCAAGTTGAGGCTTATGATGACAACCAAATATGTCACTAAGCCATAGAATAACATTACCTCTATAAGATGGTGTGTGCCAATACCATTGTTGCCCACTTGCACGTGAGGACGCAATCCATTGTCGCTGTCGTCTGTTACAGGTGACGGCTCTGGCTCTTGTGTCAAGGCTTTGCGCAATTGGAAAGATAGGATAATAGAGACAATAGGTAGCAAGTAAACTACAAAAGGCAAGTGCCAGGATATTTCGGCCAAATATCCTGCTATGACCGTAGCGATGACCAGTGTGAGGTTGGTAATGGCCGAACTTAGTCCAAACTGTTTGGTGCGATAACGTCCAACGAAAAAACGTCCTATCAGACCTGTCGAAAGCGGAATGATCAGTCCGGATCCAACACCCAGCATACCACTGATGGCTGCCAATTGCCACATCTTGTTTGACAGAAGATATAGCACACCGCTTATGACAAAAATAACCAAACCTATTTGCAGCAGACGTATGTTGTCGATGCGTTCGGTGAGCTTACCTGCCAACAATATAAAAGGTATTATCATAAGCGATGGCAGCGAAGTCAGCATCTGTATATCCAACTCTGTGGCGTGTGGAAAAATTTTTTGTAATTCACCCAATATAGGCGATACGGCCAATCCCGGTAGTGCATTTAAGGCAGATATTGACCATATACCCAATAGTGTAATCAAGGGAATGCGTCCCCGTCCGGTTTCAATTTTCATAGCAATAAATGTTTTTTTGCTTTATAACACGCCGTCAATGCCATATGTTCATTCCGGTACAGTGAGCGTTGATAAATCATAAAAAGGCATAATATTCTCTATCGGTATCAACTATGGCATCTTGTAGGGCGTTTTACTGTCACCGTAAAATCATAAAAAATCATTTAGATTATGGAAAACTCAGATTACAAAACTTGCTGCGACCATGCGGCAGTGTTCGGTTCGGAAGAGATGTTGCAACCGGCCCCCTGTGATACCATTCCCCAACATGGTACTCGCCCCGAAATAGCCTATCAGATGGTTAAAGACGAGACTTTTGCTCAAACACAACCCCGCCTCAACCTGGCTACATTTGTCACTACCTATATGGATCCATTTGCTACGAAGCTTATGAATGAGGCCATTGCTACCAATTATATAGATGAAACCGAGTATCCTCGCGTGGCGGTAATGAATGCCAAATGTATCAATATTATGGCCAATTTGTGGAATTCGCCCGAGCAGAATAAATGGAAAACAGGTGCATTGGCTATTGGTTCGTCCGAGGCTTGTATGTTGGGTGGCGTGGCTGCGTGGTTGCGTTGGAAAGAGCGACGCATGGCCGAGGGTAAGCCTTGTGACAAGCCCAACTTCATCATCTCTACCGGTTATCAAGTTGTGTGGGAAAAGTTTGCCGACCTCTGGCAAATAGAAATGCGTACCGTACCGCTATCGCTCGAAAAGCCAACGCTCGATCCGCACGATGTCATTGCCCTTTGTGACGAAAATACCATCTGTGTAGTGCCCATTCAGGGTGTTACATGGACCGGTCTTAATGATGATGTAGAGGCGTTGGATAAAGCACTCGATGAGTACAATGCCCGCACTCATCACGATATACCCATCCATGTCGATGCCGCTTCGGGTGGATTTATTCTGCCCTTCCTCTATCCCGAGAAGCGCTGGGACTTCCGTCTCAAATGGGTATTGTCTATCAGTACATCGGGACATAAATATGGACTCGTCTATCCCGGACTTGGTTGGGTTGTGTGGAAAGACAAGAAATATTTGCCCGGAAAGATGTCGTTCTCGGTCAATTATCTCGGAGCCGATATTACGCAGGTGGGATTGAACTTCTCGCGACCTGCTGCGCAAATCTTGGGACAATACTATCAGTTTATTCGTCTCGGATTTGAGGGTTATAAACAGGTGCAACACAACTCGATGGAGATAGCTCGCTATTTGCACCAAGAGATAGGCAAGATGGCACCCTTTGTCAACTATTGCCAAGAGGTTGTCAATCCGCTCTTTATATGGTTTATGTGTCGCACTTATAGCAAGACTGCCAAGTGGACACTGTACGACCTGCAAGATAAGTTGAAACAAAGTGGTTGGATGGTTCCGGCCTATTCAATGCCCAAAGATATAGAACAAATGGTGGTAATGCGTATTGTTGTGCGACAAGGATTCAGCCGCGATATGGCCGATATGCTGCTCGGCGACATGCGCGCCGCCATTGCCGAACTCGAAAAACTCGAGCATCCCACTCCTTCGCGCATCGCTATGGAGCGCAATGAGCATCATTGCAATCATATCTTTACCCATATGGGTTGCCGTAAGAACTCGTGTAAATAACAATTGGTCATAAAAAAATGAGCGGTGTGTCGTTGTTAGGCATACCGCTCGATTATGTTGTTGTTTTGCTGCAGAATCTTATGAATGCTGTATTATTGCTATTGCTGTTTTGGGTGTATCGTAGAATTTTATGATTTCTTATTGAGAAATGTCTGAAAAATCTTGTTTAAAATATTAATACATGTTAATAATATGCGTTGAAAAAATGAATGATTTCAACAAATAAATAGCTGTGTATAAAAATAC
>JAFZDG010000161.1 GCA_017561285.1 Bacteroidaceae bacterium | reverse complement strand
CAAACCGCGACATCATAGACCACAGCAAAAACCTATGTTGTGTGGCTCGCAAAGTGTACGAAAACAAAGAGATATTCGATGCTTTCAAGAAAGCTATTTCGCAATATTACAAAGACAACCAACCCAAAAAGCGCACTCCCGATCCTACACACAAACCCACACCCGAGAAAAAGCGCACCCCTACTCCTCAACGCCGAGATAGCGAAATCATTGTCAGCGATGTAGTATTTGCCAACACCACCTTCAATCAAGAAATTTTAAAAGACTTTGGCAAGACACTATACAACGACACACAATATATTACACCGCGCCTCATCATATCGAGTGAGTTCTACGGAACCGAAAAGATTGAAATCACCCTTAAATACTCCGATGGAACAACGTGCAACTACGATGACAATGTAACATTCAACGGTAAAGGCAAATACGATCTGGTAGGATGGGGTAGCAAGAGTAGTACATCATTTGCCAACTATAGCTATGCAGAGTACACCTTCAAATGGCGTGGCAAAAAGATATGGCAAGGACGGGTGACGATAACACCCGATCCCAACAAAGCTCAATATCCCGTTATCTCGGAGATAAGATTTGGAGCAACAGACTACGATGGAAACGTACAGGTTGCAGTAGGTTCGCCTATACCTACCGGAATACACTACCTCAAGCCCTACATTGTAGTATCTAACAACTTCAGAGGAAGCATAAAACTCGACATCAAATATGAATACGAACAGCGCAACACTGCCAAAACCGATAGCGAAGTTTACATACAAGGTGCCGGAGAATATGAACTATCGGGATGGGGACGTAGCGATGGAGAGTTCTATACCCAGCCCGAAACCATCAAAGTAACAATCAGTTACAATGGCAAAGTATTGCGCACTGCAAGTGTAAAGATAGGCAAAAGCAGCAGTCACAAAAAGACTCCCTCAACGCGAAGCTACAATACAAGCAACCAGTCTCTGTGGCAACGCTTCAAAGATAAGATAGAAGACGTAGGAGAGTGGATAGAAGACAAACTGGATGACACCGAGTCGCTGACAGGTTGCGTTTCGCTGCTGATAATGATTGCATTGGCCATTGTGGTTATCTCCATATGGATCAGCGAAGGCTTCTTTTCGGCTTTGGTAGCAGCCTTTATAGGTTTTATCGTTGTAGGAGTATTGAGTTTGGTTATCGGTTATGTAGCACGCATCTTACTATATATACTACGTTATATATTTTATAATGTATGGACATTCCTCATTGCCGTTATTATCTTACTGGCCAACGTCATAGCTCCTGCTGCAATACTGGCCATAAACGGTATCATAGACTCTGTCGCTACAACCACCAATACCACAGAGTATATAAATCAAGAAACCATAACCTACTATTGTACAGCCGAGCGAGGTGTTAACGTACGCATAGCACCCTCTACAAGTGCTTCGCTGGTAGGCTCACTTACCTACAATGAGAGAGTAGAGGTCTATGAGATAAAGGATGACTTTGCCCGCATCAATTACAACGGCAACGAGGCGTGGGTAAGCAGCAAGTATATCCATATAGACAACGAAGACTTTTTTGCCGAAAATGCCAAGCGAAAGAACATAAAAAGTATGGACAACGGCATACAATACGAAGTCATCAAGAAAGGTAAAGGCGACAAACCCAACGCCGATGATGTGGTAAAATGTCATTACGAGAGCACATTGCTCAATGGGACTATTATCGACAGCTCGAGAAAAGGAAGCGAACCTATTGAATTTAATCTCGATAATGTCATTAAGGGTGTAAGCCTCTCATTTCAGGATATGAAAGAGGGCGAAAGACGGCGTGTGTACATACCATCGCACCTTGCTTATGGCGAGTATTCAAATGGTATCATTCCAGCCAACTCGGCCTTGATTTTTGACCTCGAATTGATAGAAATTGTAGAAGAGCAAGAGGTAGCATACTCCGAGTTATTGTTTACCGACTTCACTGTAACACAGGAAGATGGAACAAAAGTATCGTTGAGCGACTATGTAGGTAAAGGCCGATATGCGTTGGTCCATTTCTGGGCTTCTTGGGCTGCACCTTGCAGGAAATCATTCCCCCATCTGCTCAACTTTTATCGCGGGCACAAAAAGACATTAGATATGTTGGGCATTGCGGTATGGGACAAACCCGAAGACTCGCGAGCAGCCATCTATAACTACGATTTAGAATATCCGCAGATAGTCAATGCCAACGAGACGCATACGAAGCTCTACAACATCGATTCTGTTCCTCACCTTATACTCTTCGATCCCGATGGCCGCATTATAATGCAAGGTTCATACAGCGAAGATTTTCTTATGGAGGTTAAGTCTATCATCTATAAGAATTGAGTATCAAACCCTATAGAGCATCACTGCTGAAACAAACCAACAAGAACACACTTACCCCGGCAAATGTGTTCTTGTTATTTTCTGTGTAAAAGATTTATTTTACAACCAAAGTTCCTCTATAAATATTGCTATTGGTGTCGCTTACGATCACAATGTAAACACCGTTCGACAACATATCGCTACTGAAAGCTACCTCACCTTCATCGTTTGCATACACACGAGATGTATATACAATGCGGCCATCAACGGCTGCTACAGTCACACGAATACTACCCCATAGAGGCACCGACGTTATCATCACCTCATCGCCCTGCTCAACCGGATTGGGTACAATAACGAGTCTGTTATTTTCTACATTCACACCATCCAAACCCGAAGGATCGCCCCAAGCACTATCAAGAAAATCGATACGGGCATTTACATAATCTCTTAGAAAAGCCACTTCAGCCTCATAAGTGCCACGAGCCTCTATTTCATAGTGTACACGCTTATCGAGTACTCGCCACATCTTGAAGTTATTGGCTTGCGATTCATCCAAGAGAGCTGCCGTAGAGTCTATATAGTTATTCATAAAAGCACGAATGTTTTCGGCACCAATCTTATTCCAACTTTTCTTTACGGCCTCAACAAGAGTTTCGTCTTTCCACCATTGTTTAATCCATGTTTTAGGCTCACAGGCCGACTCTCGCATAAATTTTTGGGTAGCATCGCCTATGCGATAGTCGTTGTTAAAGGCAATATCGAAGTCCCACAAAGGCCCCATCTTGAATTTTTCGTCTCGGTCTTTATACATATAGGTACTCCACCAAGAGTCGGAGTTACCGAAAAGCTCACAAGCAATATACCAATCGATCCACGAAGCCTCATCGACATATCGTCTCCACCCTCTCCGTTCGTCCGACATATTGGCCGAAAATAGCGCATTCTCCATACGTTGCGTATAATTGGAAATATAGTTCTTCTGCGCAGCATTTATCTCATCGTCTTTGGGGTATTTGATAGTAATTTTCATATCTTTGGCTGTCTTGAACCAAGATATTTCTTGCTCAGCAAATCCATCTACCTCAATGAGATAACCGCCCGATATTTCAGAGTCGCCCATAGCTACGGTAGTCTCCTGTTCTACAACCGGCACACGCTTCTCCTTTACCTCCACTTGATCGGTAAGCAGATAACTACCTATGTTGCGACCATTGAGAACCACATCGACAAAGGTTACCGATGGGGTGAATCCGAAATGAAACAGATTACGAGCAGTCTCAAAAGCCAAGGCATTACGCATCAACGTTTTATCGGCGAAGTTGGCCAACAGCACCCAATTTTTCTCTTTGGCATCATTACCCAAGAGTTGAATTTTCTTATCAAACTTCAAACGATAGGGTTTCTTTGCCATACCCCATGTCGAGTTGCCACGACCTTTTATTTCGGCTTCTACTTCGGTGATGTTATCTTCTTCGTTGGCTGCATTACGCACAGTCACAACGGCTTTGACATACTCCTCTTTGCTGGTAACACCCACACCATTTTCGGTATTGATAAATATTGTCGGGAGATTGGTAATGGGAGTATAATCTTCTACCGGCTCATCGGCCAATCGACCAGAAGCCAATAAATCACTGCACCAAGACACCATAAAGAGCACGACAAACGGGAGGAACAATCTTCTACACATAACACCTATTATTTAATATTATTACAATCTTCTTTTGCAAATATAATATATTTATTCTATATATGCATAAATATAAAAAAAGAGTTGCGCCACAATCAAGTGACACAACTCTTATCGTATAATGGATAGATGAATTAGAATGACAAAGAATCGTCGGTATAGAGTTTCGAACGTTGTATTTTCACAACCTTACCAAACTTAGCCAAATCTTTCTCTTTAACATCTTTGGGAGTACCTACGATGGCAATTGCAATAGGTTTGCCCTTGATGTTTTCTTCGTAGAACTTAACGATATCATCGAAAGTAAGCTCTTCGATACGTTTCATATTTTCGATAGCGGGATCTTGAGTATAGCCCATACGTTTCCAGTAGTCAAAAGTCATACTGCGGCCACGGAAACCGGGTTTCTCGCTCAAGAGCGACTCACGCATATTGGTCTTTATTACGTCAAAGTTCTCGCGAGCTTGAGGCATATCGTTCAACAAGTCGGTATATACTTGCAAAGCTTCCAAAGTCTTGTCGGCTTGAGTACCTACGTAACCCATAAACATCCAATTCTTACCGGGCAATTGAGGAGCATTGATTGCACCATAGGCCGAATATGCCATAGCACGCTTCTCACGAATCTCATCTACCACAAGGCTACCAAAACCGGCACCAAAATAGGTAGAGAAAGCTTGCATAATGATTGACTCATCGATATCAAAAGGCTCACCTTCTACAAAGAAGTAGATGTTGCTTTGCTTAGCCTTGTCGTTGGGCAAGAAATAGATAGTATTCTCAGTGTATTCCGAACGGTCCATTACCTCGGGCGAGTGCGAAACGGTTTCGTTCTCGATGAGAGGCAAGTTGGCACTCAAGATATCATATACTTGGTCGAAGGGCATTGTACCTACATAGTGTGCTGTAAACTCGTAGTTGGTAGCTTCGCGGAAGGCAGCCGAAAGCTCACCGGCCGAGAGTTCAACAACCTTTTGGAGAGGCATACGAGTGAGGAAGTCTGAGTTCTCACCATAGAGCATATATTGCATCAAAGCTTGTTGTTGCGACTCAACGCTCTCCTTCTCGCTCATACGAGAGCTATACTCTTGACCAATGATACCTTGCAATTGTTTCTCATCCAATTGAGGCATAAGGATTTGACGTTGCAAAAGTTGGCAAGCTGCTGTAAGAGAGCTTTCCGAACCGTAGAGTGTTACGGTCATATAGTCTTTAGACACCGAATAGTTGATAGTGGTGTTGAGACGAGCCAACGCTTGCTTAAACTCATAGGGAGAGAGGTGAGCCATTGTACCGGCATTGTTCATCAAGGGTACTGCATAGGCAAGGATAGGCATACGGCGTGTACCTACACCATAACGCAATGTAAGGCTATACACTTCGTTTTCGGGGTTCACAGTATAGTACAATTTGCTGCGAGTGTTGATGGGACGCTCTTGTACCGAGTTGAAATCGCAGTAGTCGGGTTGAGGAGCAGGAACCTCCATTGACTCGAGGTATTGAGCATAGTCGCTCTTCACACCGCTTACAGCCTCAACAGGCAAGTAGCCGGGTTTAGCAACTTTATCGAGTTTTGTAACCTTGCGATCGCCACGTATCTCTTGTACGTTCACAACCAATACATCGTTGTTGAGGTATTTGTTTACAACATTGATAACATCTTCGGCTGTAATAGCAGCAACGTTTTGAGTATAATTTACAAGCTCAACAGGGTTGGTACCTGTATTGAAGAGGCTCGAAAGATTTTGAGCTTTGGCATCGTTCGACTCCATACCCAATTGGAAATCGCGAATGATGGCGCTCTTCACAGCTTCGAGTTGCTCAAGCGTAAATTGTCCGGTGCGCAATTGCTCAATGGCATCTACCATCATCTTCTCTACCGAAGCGTGGCTATCGTATTTACCTTGACTTTGGTCGTATGCGGGGAAAATTTGAAGCATAACAATACCGGCATTGCGGAACGAAACAGGCGAAGCAGCTGCACCCATAATAGTACCATCTACGGCGAGTTTGTCGAGAATACCGCTCGACTGACCATTCGTAAGCAATTGTGTTGCTACTTGCAAAGCAATCTCATCAGATGCATTAGATGCAACACCATTGTACACCATCGCAACGAAGGGTTGATAGAAGAGTTTCTCCGAGATAACGCGGCGGCCACTGAAGGGTGTGCGTACAACCTCTTCGTGCGATTTCACACCACGACGGGGAATACGCTCAAATTTTTGACGAACAAGCGAAACGGCTTGAGCTGCATCGAGATTACCAACAAGAATAATAGCCATATTCTCAGGACCATACCAATTCTCATAGAAGTTTATCAAGCTGCTCAAGCTGGGATTTTTCAAGTGCTCGGGCAAACCAATGATGGGGCGACCATAGGGAGTACCCTTGAAAGCCTCACCAAAGATAAATTGAGAGAGGTTTGAACCAATGTTATCTTGGTACATGTTATACTCTTCATACACAGCCTCAAGCTCTGTTTGGAAACCACGGAAAACGGGATCTATAAGACGCTCGCTATAGAGTTCCAACCATTTTTCGAGTTGTGTGGGAGGGAATGTATTGAAATACATTGTTTGGTCATAACCGGTACCGGCATTAAGACCTTGACCACCCATACCATCTACCAACAAAGTAAACTCATTGGCAGCAGCATATTGTGCTGCCTCAACCGAGAGTTTGTTGATTTCCAAACCGATTGCCTCTTTGGCCTTGGCATCGGTAGTAGCTGCCATCTCGTCATATTTGGCAATGATTTGCTCATACAAGGGTTTCTCTTTCTCCCAATTGAGAGCACCAATAGTTTGAGTACCCTTGAACATTACGTGCTCAAGATAGTGTGCAAGACCGGTGTATTGTGTAGGATCATCGATAGAACCTACATTGAATGTTACCATACCATACACATCGGGTTGCGATTTGTCTTCCCAAATGTAAACTGTAGCACCATTACGCAAAGTAAATGTACTCAACTGCGCCACCGAGTAGAAACAAGTGGTGAGGAGCAGGAGCAACAGCATTGCTAATTTTCTTGTTTTCATATTCATAATTATTTAATGATTGTTCAATTCCAATGTGCAAAGATAAGCTATTTTCTGCTCAATGCATCTATACTTTATTAAAATTAACCTGTCATATCAAAATTTCATAAACATATACCCTTTTCCTACAACGCCACCTGTTTAATAAAAATCAACTAAAAAAGTTTAAATCACTTCACGATTGATAAAAATTTGTACCGACAAAATAGCAAATATAAAAAATATGCGTAAATTCGTAGCTCGAAGTTTAACCTTATTCAAACATAAATTATGAAGAAGATTCTTTTCACAGCAATGTTTATATGTGCTACTATAGCCGGCTATACACAAGAGTACGAACCCACCGAAGGTTGGCCTTATCTTTTCAAAGATTTCAAAGAGGCTATTGTTTACTTCAACGATGGCAAAGCCGAGAGTGCCAGTGTCAATGTGCATTTGGCATACAACCAGTTGCAATTTACCGACCAAGACAATATTATGGTCGTTAGAGATGCCAACAAAATAGACTCTGTTGTATGCGAAGACAAAACTGTATTGATAAACAGAGGTAATAAATATGTACACGTTACATACAAAACTCAATATGTAGTAATAGGTACAACCAGCGAATGCGACTTCAACTCACTCAACGATGGTGGTGGCGCATATGGCTCTCCCACTACTACTGCTTCTACCCAAAACATTGCATCGTTCTCTGATCATGGCAATATGGCTGTACTTCGCTACAGAGAAACCGTTGAGAACAAATACAACACACGCACATTGCCCACTATCAATCGCACAGTGCTGGTTGTCAACGATCGCGCTATATGCCACGCCAGCAAAAGAGGTGTTAACGAGTTGCTTACCTCACAACAAAAGAAAGAGTTCAACAAATTTCTCAAAGAGAACAAAATCAAGTGGAAAAGCATAGACAGCCTCATCAAGGTTGCCCAATTCCTCGACCAATATATTGCGAACGACTCGTTGATACTATAACACCAAGTACATTATAATGGTGGATATGAAAATTACCAAAAAGCAGATTTCGAGTTTTGTTAAGCGATATATTACGCCCTTCATTCCGGCATTTCTTATTGTTGGTTTTGTTGTGTTGCATATGTTACCTATCGGTGACAAAAGCTACATTGACATTTGCAACAACGATGCACGTATCAGAGGCCTCAAGCAACAAATAGAAACCGAAAATAGAATTATAGAACAACTTAAACAAGAGATTAACCATAGCGAGACCGACTCGGTTACAATCGACCGCATTGCACGCGAAAAGCATGGTATGCAACGTCCTCACGAGGATGTATATATAGTCGTAAACAGCCCCGATTCTATAACAGCCTCACATCTCTCTCAATAGTATGAAGTCAAACATAAAAGATATTATATTCAAGGCATCGGCTATGCTTGTGGTAGTGGGTGCATTACTTCCTCTCTTTGTATTTGAAGAATGGGTACCATACGTTTTTGCCGTAGGTGCTGCCGGTATGTCGGTAATACGCCTCATAACACCCTATAGAGGAAAAAACACCCGTCTGCGCCGTCTCACACTCATTGAGCTGTTGGCCACACTGATGCTTTTATTTGCATCATACCTGATGTTTCAAGACGGAAACGATTGGATTGTATTGCTCACCATCTCGGCATTCTTGCAACTATACACCTCTATCGTAATACCTCGCGAAAGAGAAAAAGAGGAGTAACAACGGTTGCAACTCTCGTATAGCGAAGGGTATGAACATCACCAACCTCTTACACTTTACACAACGCTCCGAATTGAGGCGTTGGCTCGAAGAAAACCACTCTACCGAACGCGAATGCTGGGTAGTAACAACTCGTAGCCAACACCCCGAACCGCATATAATTCCGTATATCGATGTTGTAGAAGAGGCTTTGTGCTTTGGATGGATAGACTCCACCCTCAAACGTCTCTCTGACGGACGATTGGCACAACGCCTATCACCGCGCCGTAAAAACAGTCATTGGACCGAATTGAACAAACAACGTTGCGCCGAACTTGAAAAGCGCGGTTTGATGACAAATGCCGGCCGAAGAGAGTGGATGAAAGCAATGAACAGCCATCATATACCATCAGTAATGCTCACTGCGCGAGGCATCGATGCGGAGTAGTATAAACAACAAAATCGTAAAGCCCCACAAAGACGATCCGCCATAACTGAAGAATGGCAACGGAATACCTATCACCGGACATAAACCTATTACCATACCGACATTGATAAATAGGTGGAAGAAGAAGATTCCCAACACGCAATAAGCATAGACTCGTCCAAAGGCTCGAGGTTGCCGCTCGGCAATGGTCATAATGCGCAATATAAGCATCGTAAAGAGCAGCAATACCATACAAGCCCCCCAGAAGCCCTCTTCCTCACCAATGGTACAGAAGATAAAATCGGTATCTTGCTCGGGTACATACTTAAGTTTGGTCTGCGTTCCATTCAAGAAACCTTTGCCCCAAAAACCGCCCGATCCAATGGCAATCTTCGACTGGTTGACGTTATATCCGGCATCGCGCAAGTCCTCTTTCATACCCAGCAGCACCTCAATACGGGTACGTTGGTGATATTTCAATTGATTGAATACCGCATTACAGGAGAACATAAACACAACCGATACAATGGTAACAGCTACTGCAACCAATATCTTGGACGAAAAATGAGAGAAATATACACCCAAAAGGTATAGAATGGAGAGCGCAATAACGCCCAACAAAACATACAACATAGGTACGGCAACATTGAAGTACATAAGAATACCCACTATGGCCGCCACAATAATATAGAATATAGATAGATTACGAGCCACTATACGATTGGCGGCAAAGAATCGCACGATTCCTACCAAAACCACACAGATAAGAGTCAACACAATACTCTCTCCCAATGGCGCACCCATCCACACATCGGTACTGAACTTTATGCCCAAAATAAAATATACGATGGCACAAATGCCTCCAAACAGCACCAGTCCGGTCATACCTTCGCGATACATCATCAAGACAAAAGATAAATACACCAATGCCGAACCGGTCTCTTTCTGCATCACAATAAGCAACATAGGCAGAATGACCAACCCTACAATCTTGAAGAAATTGGATGGCTTGGTAAACTTAAAGTTGTAACCATTGAACATCTTTGCCACAGCCAATGCAGTGGCAAACTTGGCAAACTCGGCCGGTTGCAATCTTATCGATGAGGTTATAGTAAGCCACGACCGTGAACCTTTCACCTCATCGGCTACAATAAACGTAAATATGAGCAGTAATATAAAAGCAATGTATATGAGATAGGCATACGTCTCAAAGAGACGCGAATCGACAAGCATAATAATCCACGCCAATACAAACGATAATCCGATCCACACAAGCTGCTTGCCCGATCGCTCGGCAAAGTCGAAAATACTTGCTTGATCAAAGTCATAGCTGGCAGCATAGATACTCACCCAGCCCAACAAGACAAGTATAACATATAAAAATATGGTAAACTTATCTACCGATTTCCACACATCAACGTTTCTTGCCACTGTTACCTACAACTTTTGAGTTAAACATTCTTTGCTCAAGATCCTTACGAGCAGGATCGGTTATCTCGCCTTTCAAATAATATTCCATCATAAGACTGCCGATAGGCACACCATAAGTAGCACCAAAACCGGCATTTTCGACATACACCGCAATGGCAATCTGTGGTTTGTCCATCGGGGCAAATCCCATAAAGGCCGAGTGATCGCGTCCATGAGGATTTTGTGCGGTTCCGGTCTTACCACATACCTCTATATCATCAAGATTGGCTGTGCGACAAGTACCGTCAAGAACGGCCTTTCGCATACCCTCCACTATTGCATCATAGTGTTCTATGTCAATTGTAGGCCTACGGCGCACCGTATAGGTGGTATCAATGATACTGTCCTGTATAGCTTTTACAACGTGAGGTGTATAGAAATATCCCCTATTGGCTATCGTTGCTGCCAGGTTGGCTATTTGCAGGGGTGTTGCCAATATCTCACCTTGACCTATGGCTATAGAGATAATAGTAAGTGCTTTCCACCTGTTTTTGCCATAAAACTTATCGTAATAGGCACTATTGGGCAAGAAACCTCGCTTCTCTCCGGGGAGGTCTATACCCAACTTATAACCATATCCCATCGACACCAAATGATTTTTCCATATCTCAAAGGCCTCGGATGTACTCGAGTAACGTGTACGATTGTCGAGCATACTGCGCAGGCCATAACAATAGTAGGCATTGCACGAAGTTGCCAAAGAGGGTATCAAAGGCAATGGTGACGGATGGGCGTGACAACCCACTCGCAAGCCACCTACCACAAAGCCGCCCGTACAAGGGTACAAGGTATTGGGGGTAATAATATTCTCCTCAAGAAAAATAAGTCCTTGCGTAGGTTTGAATGTAGAGCCCGGCGGATAGACCGCCATAATAGCCCGGTCGTATAGAGGGTTGCCCAGATCGCGTGTAAGTTGCGCATAGTTTCTTCCACGCTCACGACCTACAAGCATCGAGGGGTCGTAAGTGGGGCTCGATACGAGAGCCAAAATTTCGCCGGTAGATGGCTCTATGGCCACAATGGCTCCGGTCTTGTTCTGCATAAGTTTCTCGCCATATGCTTGCAAATCGGCATCTATTGAGAGGGTAATATTACGTCCCGATATGGGTTGCACATCGTAGCGACCATCTTCATACTTACCCTTGATGCGTCCATACGCATCGCGCAACAATATCTCTTCACCTTTATATCCACGCAATACCTCCTCGAAAGACTTTTCCACACCCAGGTCTCCGGTATAGTCTCCCCGGCGGTAATAATCATCTCGTTCGATATCGGAAGGCGACACTTCTCGTATATTGCCCAACACATTGGCTGCGATAGGACGACTATATTCGCGAAGAACTCGATTCTGTATATATACACCCGGATAACGATACAACTTCTCTTGCAAGCGACCATAATCGCGAGCCGACAACTGTGTCATAAAGACTTGTGGCGTATAGGTCGAGTATCCGGGATTCTTACGCCTATCTTTCATATCGGTAATATACCGGTCAAACTGCTCCTTCTCGATACCAAGTGTCTGACAAAAATCGAGCGTATCGAGATTGCGCATCTCTCGCGGTATCATCATTACATCGTAGGCCGGTTGGTTATATACCAACAACTCGCCATTGCGATCATAAATAAAGCCGCGCGATGGATATAATACCTTGCGCTGAAAAGCATTGCTGTCGGCAAACTGCTTATAGTCGTTATCGCCTACTTGCAGTACAAAAAGGCGCACGATATATATAGCCACAACAGCCACGACGGCTGCTGCTATAACATATTTTCTTTTTTCAAGATTATAATCTTTTCTCACGATTCTGTCTCAAACTATCTATACAAAGAATAAGAACAAATGTAAGTAGCGTACTACTTACTATGCGCAGAAGCAAGTAAGGAAAATCGAACAACGACAACGATTCGATTACAAAAAGCAATACGCAATAAAGCAATGTAAGGGTAAGTGCATATCGCACATAAAGCCACATACCAAATTCCTTTATAGAAGGAACATCGGCAAGATGCTCGCCGCTACCATGCGGCAGATATAGTGACAACACCGAACGGCGCATAAAAGCCAATATTGTACAAGCCAATGCATTCATTCCCGGTGTATCGCTAAAAATATCTACTACCAAACCCAATAAAAACGATGCCGTAAGCAACCATCCGGTTGATAGGGACAACGGCATACGAAATATAACATATATAAACACCAACGGTATGGCAACACCCAAAAGATGTATCTGATTGAATACCAACACCTGTAACAACACAAATAGGAGCGCTAAACCCATTTCGCGCAATACATTTAGATTCATTGACGAGCCTCCTTTTCCAATATTTGCAATGAGTCTTGCGTGCGATTATTAATAATTCGTACTGCTCCCAACTGCGTAAAATCGGTCGATAATTTTACTTGCATCGCATAGAAGTTATCATCTTTCTGTTTGGCATAGTCGTGAATAGTACCCACCATTACACCTTCAGGAAAGACGGCCGAAAAACCACTTGTCACAATCGTATCGCCGGGTACAAACTCAACATGGCGAGGCATCTCTTCAAGCACTGCATAGGCGGCACTGCGACCATCCCACACCAAAGAGCCAAAACAATCGGTATCTTTGACCTTACAGCTCACGTGCAACTTGGTATTAAGCACCGATATAGCTACCGAATGATGCTCATTGACCACATTTACAATACCTACAACTCCCCGATGATCGACTACGGCCATCTCCGGCGCAACTCCATCGGCACTACCCTTATCAAGGGTTATATAGTTTTCGAGATGATTGATATTGTTGTTGATGACACGTGCCATGATAAAGTCGTACTGCTGCAATATGGTGTCATTGGCAGCTATTGAATCGGATGCTGCAGCATAACTATATCGCTGTAACTGACGGCGCAACTGCAAATTTTCCATCGCCAACTCGCCATTGACAGCCAATAACTCTTCATTGGCCTTGCGCAAGCCAAAGTAACCCGACACCGAATTGGTCATCTCATATATCTGAGACACCACCTTGTTTGACGAGCCAAAGAAGACACTACGCTGATAGGGATTGGCCGAAAACAACAAGGTACAACTCAACACTACATAGAAAATGAAAATTATCCATGCATAGTACTTGATAAGGAAGTCTATAAGATTGCGCATTGGCAAAAGTGTTTGTATGGAATGATTATTACCGCAACGAGTTACACAACTTTGCAACAAAGTGTGTAACTCGGGGTACTAAAAGGATATACTTTTATCGTATCAAGAAGTTAAACTCATCGATATTCTTCAATGCCACACCGGTACCTTTGGCAACAGCGTGCAAAGGATCCTCGGCAATGTGGAAAGTGATACCAATCTTGTCGGTCAAACGTTTGTCGAGACCACGCAACAGAGCACCACCACCGGCCAGATAGATACCATTGCGCACCAAATCGGCATACAACTCGGGAGGTGTTTGTTCCAAAGCACCAAGCACTGCCGCCTCTATTTTCGAGATTGATTTCTCGATACAGTGCGACACCTCTTGATACGATACGGGTATCTCCATAGGCAACGCAGTCATCTGGTTGGGACCATGTACGATATAGTCTTCGGGGGGATCGGCCAACTCGGTAAGAGCCGAACCGACATTAATCTTAATCAACTCGGCAGTACGCTCACCGATACGCACATTGTGTTGACGGCGCATGTACTCTTGAATATCGGCTGTAAGATCATCTCCGGCGATACGAATAGATTTGTTAGAGACAATACCGCCCAACGAAATTACAGCAATCTCGGTACTACCACCACCTATATCGACAATCATATTACCCTCGGGAGCAGTAACGTCTATACCGATACCTATAGCTGCAGCCATAGGCTCATATATCATATAGACATCGCGGCCACCGGCTTTCTCGGCAGCATCGCGCACCGCACGTATCTCAACCTCGGTACTGCCCGAAGGGATACATATCACCATACGCAACGAAGGGGTAAACCAACGGCGTCTGGGATTCACCATCTTCACCATACCGCGTATCATCTGCTCGGCTGCTTGGAAGTCTGCAATAACACCATCGCGCAGAGGTCGTATGGTTTTGATATGAGGAGCTGTCTTTTCGTGCATTTGGCGGGCTTTCTCACCCACCGCAACAAACATATCGGTTTTCTTTTCAAGCGCAACCACCGAAGGCTCATCTACCACTATCTTATCATCGTGAATGATAATGGTATTGGCCGTTCCAAGGTCAATAGCTATCTCTTGTGTCAATGTAAAAAATGAGAAAAATCCCATCTGTTTTCTGTTTAAAGGTTAGTTGTTCTTAATGTTTAAAATGACGAATACCGGTCATCACCATCGCAATGTTATGGGCATTGCAATAGTCGATAGTCTCTTGGTCGCGCACCGAGCCACCGGGTTGTATTACTGCATCTACACCGGCCTTATGCGCTATCTCTACACAATCGGCAAAGGGGAAGAATGCATCTGATGCCATCACTGCGCCATTGAGATCAAAATTGAACGAATGTGCTTTTTCGATTGCTTGACGCAAAGCATCTACACGCGAAGTTTGACCTACACCACTTGCACAAAGTTGACGATTCTTGGCCAATACGATAGCGTTCGATTTGCTGTGTTTTACAATCTTATTGGCAAATAACAAGTCGGCAATACGATCGGCCTCAACAGCACGCTCAGTGGCTTGACGCAACTCGGCAGGCTGCTCAGTGTGCAAATCGCGATCTTGCACCAACACACCACCCAACAACGAGCGATATTGCTTGGTTGCTACATTGGGTTGCTTTTGCACAAGTATGATGCGGTTTTTCTTTTGCTTCAACACCTCCAACGCTTCGGGAGCATACTCGGGCGCGATAATTACCTCAAAGAATATCTTATTTACCTCTTCGGCAGTAGCCAAGTCGATAGGACGGTTGGCAATGAGTACACCACCGAATGCCGATACGGGATCGCATTCGAGA
The DNA here is from genome assembly GCA_017561285.1 of Bacteroidaceae bacterium. Lineage (GTDB taxonomy): Bacteria > Bacteroidota > Bacteroidia > Bacteroidales > Barnesiellaceae_A > Barnesiella_A. Next base: position 10,609 of record JAFZDG010000161.1, on the reverse strand, counting down.
GCGGCCTTCCACGCATCGAGAATAGTCTCGCGTGATGCAATACCACAAGCATTGTTGTGCTTGAGCACAGCAAATGTTGTCTCATCAAACTCTGCAATCAACGATACTGCAGAGTCGATATCGAGTAGGTTGTTGTAAGAAATTTCTTTACCATGCAACTGCTCAAACATAGCTTCAAAATCGCCATAGAAAGCGCCCTTTTGATGAGGATTCTCGCCATAGCGCAATGCTTTACTACCGTTGACTGCGGCGCGGAAGGTTGAGCCTTCGCCACCATCGAAGTAGTTGAAAATAGCGGTGTCGTAGCCCGACGAAACAGCAAATGCCTCACGAGCCAACAAACGACGATCTTCGAGCGTAGTTTTAGCACCATTACGCTTGAGTATGTCGAGCAAAATGCCATATTGACCTTTTGATGCAACAATAGCTACATCGTTGAAGTTCTTGGCAGCTGCACGAATAAGCGAAATACCGCCTATATCTATCTTTTCGATGATGGCACTCTCCTCGGCTCCCGATGCTACGGTTTGCTCGAAAGGATACAAATCAACAATCACGAGATCTATCGAAGGTATTTCATACTCAGCTATTTGCGATGCATCGGTGGCATTATCGCGGCGATTAAGAATACCACCAAATACTTTGGGGTGCAAAGTCTTTACCCGACCACCCAAAATCGAGGGATAGCCGGTAAGATCTTCAACAGCATTACAGGGAATGCCCAACGACTCTATAAACGATTGTGTACCACCGGTTGAAAGAAATTCTACTCCATCGGCGTGCAACATTTTGATAATGTCGTCAAGGCCATCTTTATGAAAAACCGACACTAATGCGGTCTTAATTTTTTTCTCAGTTACCATTGCTCTATTTTTTCGTTATGTGTCTGCAAAAATAAGCATTTTTATCAGCTTATACACAATAATAATCAAAGAATTTTCTACTATTTTACAAATTAATTTACCCGACTAATTCCCAAGCACATACAAACCATTATTACAAAATAATGTTAAACAAGCCGTTTTTTGCACCACAAGTAATCATTTATTGGTAAACAACCGCTCCAAAATCACTACATAAGGTTATTGCACAGATAGTTTCCGTATAGCTATCTTTGCAACGTAAAAATTGCTACGACTCAACAATGCAATTACATCGGTCTGTAACGACACACGTGCGATACGACAACGAGCAGGCCGCAACTAAACGCAGTTGAAATATTAGGTTATATGATTGTAAAAAACATCGGTTTTGTATAGAGGTTTTTCAATATACAAAACCGATGTTTTTTTACTACAACAAAGCCAAACACATTCAAACACATCATTACAAAACAACTCTTTCACCGGCACTCACCACTACGCAATACAAACACATTTATCGCAACACAAACAGCATATATACAGCCATATATAAACATTACCTTTTATACAAAAACAATACACAAGCAATCCGACTCCCGACACCGCATCAAAGCACATCAGCCTCCGCCGCATTTCCGCTTTTTTTGATTCCGCCAAGACACACAAAACCAACCCCATCCCACCCCACTTTGAGCAACATCACAACACCCTGACTATATATAGAAAATTATCAATCTATTTCTAAAAAACAGACACACCAATTAAACACACACCCATTCACTTCGCCTACAGCTACAGGCCACCTGCCATCACATCAAAGAAAGCCCTCCACCGCAACCCCATCACCGCACATTATCAGCATTATAGTTATCATTTCATATTATGTTTTAATTTATAATGTGTTTTTTGACGATTTTATTTAGAGTTTTTAGATATAAAATTGTATCTTTGCATCGCAGTGGGCACATTAGCTCACAACCAAACTAAAATTCTGTTTAACTTAATACCAATAAACAATGGAACTTTCTCACATTGAACACTTGGGTATAGCTGTAAAAAGCCTTGAAGAAGCTATCCCTTACTATGAGAACATTTTGGGCCTCAAATGCTACTCAATCGAAGAAGTAGCCGACCAAAAAGTTAAAACTGCCTTCTTCAAAGTAGGCCAAACCAAGATTGAGCTTCTCGAGCCCACAAGCCCCGAGAGCACCATCGCCGGTTTTATCGAGAAACGCGGCGAAGGCATTCACCACCTTGCATTTGCCGTAGCCGATGGCGTAGCCAACGCATTGGCCGAAGTTGAAGGCAAAGGCGTTCGTCTCATCGACAAAGCTCCCCGCAAAGGTGCCGAAGGTCTTAACATCGCATTCCTCCACCCCAAATCAACCGGTGGCGTATTAACTGAACTTTGTGAAAATCCTAACATTTAATACAAAATGAGCAATCAACTTGAAAAAGTAAAAGAGCTTATCGCGCTACGCAATGAAGCTCGTTTGGGCGGTGGTGAGAAAGCCATTGCCAAACAACACGAACGTGGTAAATACACCGCTCGTGAGCGTATCAACCAACTCCTCGACGAAGGTAGTTTTGAAGAAATCGATATGTTTGTACGCCACCGCTGCTACAACTTCGGTCAAGAGAAAAAATCGTATCTCGGTGACGGTGTTGTAACCGGTTATGGTACAATCGAAGGTCGTCTTGTTTACGTATTTGCACAAGATTTCACCGTATTCGGTGGTTCACTCTCTGAGCAAATGGCTATGAAGATTTGCAAAGTAATGGATATGGCTATGAAGATGGGTGCTCCCATTATCGGTATCAACGACTCGGGTGGTGCACGTATCCAAGAAGGTATCAACGCCCTCGCAGGTTACTCAGAAATCTTCCAACGCAACATTATGGCTTCGGGTGTAGTACCTCAAATCTCAGGTATCTTTGGTCCTTGCGCCGGTGGTGCTGTTTACTCTCCCGCCCTCACCGACTTCATCGTGATGGTAAAAGAGATTTCTTACATGTTCCTCACAGGTCCCGCCGTTGTTAAGACTGTAACAGGCGAGGATGTAACTCAAGAGCAATTGGGTGGTGCCGAAATGCACTCTAAGACTTCGGGTGTAGCACACTTTGCTTGCGAAACAGGTGACGAAGGTCTCGATGTAATCCGCCGCCTCATCAGCTTCATTCCCCAAAACAACCTCGAAGAGGCTCCCGTACTTCCTTGCGAAGACCCCATCGACCGTCTCGAAGATTCACTCAACGAAATCATTCCCGACAGCCCCAACCAACCCTACGATATGTACCAAGTCATCGGTGCTATTATCGACAACGGTGAGTTCCTCGAAGTACAACGCGACTTCGCTCGCAACATCATCATCGGTTTTGCACGTTTCAACGGTCAATCTGTAGGTATCGTTGCCAACCAACCTCAATACCTCGCCGGCGTACTCGACTGCAACGCTTCACGCAAAGCAGCTCGCTTCGTACGTTTCTGCGATGCATTCAATATTCCTTTGGTAACTCTCGTTGACGTTCCCGGATTCTTGCCCGGTACAGGTCAAGAGTACAACGCCGTTATCTCTCACGGTGCCAAGTTGCTCTACGCTTACGGCGAAGCTACAGTACCCAAAGTAACTGTAACATTGCGTAAGTCTTATGGTGGTTCACACATTGTGATGAGCTGTAAACAACTCCGTGGCGATATGAACTACGCATGGCCTACTGCCGAAATCGCAGTAATGGGTGCATCGGGTGCAGCTGCCGTTCTCTACGCTAAAGAAGCTAAAGAGCAAGCCGATCCCAAAGCATACATCGCTGAGAAAGAGGCCGAGTACACCAAGTTGTTTGCCAACCCCTACAACGCAGCTCGCTACGGCTACATCGACGACGTTATCGAACCTCGCAACACTCGCTTCCGCATCATCCGTGCATTGGAGCAATTGCGCACTAAGAAACTCGTGAACCCCGCCAAGAAACACGGTAACATTCCTCTATAATCCTTAAAAACATATCAATATGAACAAAAATAAATTTGGAATATTGAGCATGTTGCTTGCTGTTGTCGTGGCATTTACATCATGTAAACCCGCGGTAGAAGGCGAGGAGACCGGCAGCAAAATTCTCATCAATGAGATTTTGATGACCAACGAAACCAACTACCAAGACGACTACGGCATGCACAGCGCATGGGTAGAGTTATTCAACAAATCGTACGGCAGCTACAACGTAGCATCTCACTTGCTCAAGTTTAGCAACACACCGGGCGATACCACTGTTTACTTTATCCCCAAAGGCGACGTGCTCACACTCGTTCCACCTCGTCAGCACACTCTTTTCTGGGCAGACGGACAACCCAATCGTGGTACTTTCCACGTTAACTTCACACTCGATCCCACCAAAGAATCGTGGATAGGTATCTATGATGGCGGTAACAAACTTCTCAACGAAGTGACTATCCCCGCCAACATCTTGGCCGCCGACCAATCATATGCTCGCGCAATTGATGGTGAAAGCGAATGGGAAGTGCGTGGCGCAGGTACTAGTGAGTATGTAACCCCCAGCACCAACAACTACACCCTCGACAAGAACGTGAAGATGGAGAAATTCCAAACTCAAGACAAGAATGGTGTAGGTATGGCTATCTCAGCGATGGCTGTTGTGTTCTCGGGCTTGTTGTTGCTCTACATCATCTTCCGCACTATCGGCAAAATTTCGGCTTGGTGGGCTATGCGCACTGCAAGCAAAGCCAAAGGCCTCAACGAAGAAGAGACCAAAGAGGCTATGGCCAAAGGTGCTACCCCCGGTGAAGTATTTGCTGCTATCGCTATGGCTATGCACGAAATGCAAGAAGATGCACACGACTACGAGGATACCGTCCTCACCATCCAAAAGGTTGAGCGTCGTTACTCTCCCTGGAACTCTAAGATTTACTCTTTGCGTGATCTTCCCAGAAAATAATTTAATCCCTAACATTTAAATTCAAGAAAAATGAAAGACTATAAATATACCATCAACGGCAATATTTATAAGGTAACAATCGGAGACATCGAAGAAAACGTTGCCCACGTAGAGGTAAACGGCACTCCCTACCTTGTCGAAATGGAAAAAGTGGTAAAAACTGTTGCCAAACCCGTAGTAAAAGCTCGTCCTACAACTCCCGCAGCTCCTACTACTCAACTCAATCGTCCCTCGGCAGCTGCAGCAGGTGCCGGCACAATCAAATCACCCCTTCCCGGTGTTATCCTCAACGTTAAGGTTAACGTGGGCGATGCAGTGAAAAAAGGCGACACAATCATCATCCTCGAAGCTATGAAGATGGAGAATGCCATCAAAGCCGACCGCGATGGTAAAATTGCAAGCATCAATGTTAAACAAGGAGAGTCGGTTCTCGAAGGTGCTGCTCTCGTAACTATCGAATAATATGGGAGGATTTGGTGATTTCTTAATTCAAAACCTCGGCGACTTCTGGACATATACCGGTATATACAACGCTACATGGCAACACTTTGCCATGATTGCCATCGGTATATTCTTCATATACCTCGCTGTGGCTAAGGAATTTGAGCCTATGCTTCTTATTCCTATCGGCTTTGGTATGCTCATCGGTAACATTCCTTTCAACATGGATGCCGGTTTGCAAGTAGGTCTCTACGAACAAGGCTCTGTACTCAACATCTTCTACCAAGGTGTACAACAAGGTTGGTATCCCCCGCTCATCTTCTTGGGTATTGGTGCTATGACCGACTTCTCGGCTCTTATCTCTAACCCCAAATTGATGCTTATCGGTGCTGCTGCCCAATTTGGTATCTTCGGTGCATATATGATTGCGCTTGCTCTCGGCTTCGATCCTATGCAAGCAGGTGCTATCGGTATCATCGGTGGTGCTGACGGTCCTACAGCTATCTTCCTTTCATCGAAACTCGCTCCCAACTTGATGGGTGCCATCGCAGTATCGGCTTACTCTTACATGGCTCTCGTGCCTGTAATCCAACCGCCTATCATGCGACTCCTCACCACATCGAAAGAGCGTGTTATCCGTATGAAACCTCCTCGTGCTGTATCACACACCGAGAAAGTGATGTTCCCCATCATCGGTTTGTTGCTCACTTGCTTCCTCGTACCTTCAGGTCTTCCCTTGTTGGGTATGTTGTTCTTCGGTAACCTCTTGAAAGAGAGTGGTGTTACTCGTCGTTTGGCCGAGACTGCTCGCGGTCCGCTCATCGACGTTATCACCATCTTGCTCGGTGTTACTGTAGGTGCTTCGACACAAGCTTCTGAGTTCCTCACCCTCGATTCTATCCTCATCTTTGGTCTCGGTGCATTGTCATTCATCATCGCTACCACTTCGGGTGTATTGTTCGTGAAGTTCTTCAACCTCTTCTTGAGCAAAGAGAACAAGATCAACCCCCTCATTGGTAACTCTGGTGTATCGGCTGTACCCGACTCGGCTCGTATCTCGCAACACGTTGGTTTGGAATATGATCCCACCAACTACTTGTTGATGCACGCTATGGGTCCCAACGTTGCAGGTGTAATCGGTTCGGCTGTTGCAGCCGGTGTATTGCTTGGCTTCTTATTGTAAACAATAATATAAGGACTATCTGAAAAAGGTAGTCCTTATATCTTTTTAATCATATTTTTCATCTCATAAAAAAATGAATGATATGCAAAACATAGAAGCTTTATACAGCACCTATGCTACCAACAGCAGCAATAACGCAGCAATAGATTTTGAGGCAAAGCTCTCACAATACAAAGACCAATTCTCAATCACTATTACCGATACAGAAATAATCTTTGGCGAGGGAAAAGAATCCATCAGCAGTTTGCTTCAAAGAAATGTACTTGCTATTGTAGACGAACCCGAATACGTATATATCATACTTCACGCCAGTATGTTCATATTGTGCAAAAATACCGGCGAAGTAAAAGTAAACATACGCAATCTCTAATCTTATTCAAGCAAGAGCTATAAGATAAAAAAGCAGCCCTAACAGGCTGCTTTTTTTGCATTCAATGCATTATGTATCACACTATAACAGGCTTATTCGTAACGAGAGACACTACCCTGCTCATAGGAGCTATCCATTGCAAGATGCCATCAGCCTTGCAACAACACAACGGCCGGCAACAGACATCCTTTCGTACTATATATCATTTGGGGTAATGAATGCGACTCTCAATCATCGATGAAGGCTTTGCCATGTGAAATTACTTCTCTTCGACTCCTTACGACCTATCTTACGACATAGCACCACAAAAGGACGTATCAATTGAAACAGAGGAACCAATCCCGCCCAAATACGCTCACCCAACACCCGTGCAGCCGCGCCAAACACACAGCTTGCGAGTACCCAATATAGCACAAACAGCAGCACAGCAACAGCAAGAGCGATAATGCTATACAGCGCACCGGCTATGGCTTGAGAAATGAGCAAAGATACAACTGCAACAAACACAGCCCAGAATAAGATGTGAACAACACTCTCCGATGCCCACACGCCTCGCGATGAAGTACGAAGATACTTTGACGTAAAGTCATAGCGTGTACGCAACTCCTCCCAGTCGGCGTTCACATTCTCATGCACAGCATCTACAATACTCTCTTGAGAAATTTCAACACGAGTATTGCGACTATCAGACAACTCATTCACCAAGAGATCATCATCGCCATAGTGCAAGTTGAGAGTAGCCGAGAAGCCTTTATTGGCAAAAAAAGCATCTTTGCGATAGGCTAAGTTTCCACCCATACCCATATAGGGCTTTTTCATAACGGCATAGACCAAATACCGCAAGCCAAATAGCATACGATCGTAAGCACTCATATCGCGAGGAGCAACCCCATCTTTATCGATCATACGAGTATAACCCAGCACCACATCAACACCGGGAACAAAGTTGCGAGCCATATTGTAGAGCCACTTATCACTTTGCGGCATACAATAGGCCTCCGTAACCACAACGACATCGTTCTTGGCAGCCTTCACACCAAGTGTTATGCCCAACTTTTTACGGCTTACATTATACACCTTATCGGGCACCGCAGTTTGATATACATTCTTGTACTCACACTCATACATAGCAATAGCATTCTGCACCTCAAACGACACGCCATCATTCACTACAATGATCTCAAATTGAGGATACTGCTGAGCAAGCAGTCGAGGCAGCAGCTCTACTACGGCATCGGCCTCATCGGCATAGGCATATACAACAACCGAAACAGATGGCAGATCCAACACATACTTTACACCACCCTTTTCGGCCCGAGCTGCATAACGCGACAAGCGATTATAAACAGCAAACAAGTACACAAGTTCTACAGCAAATAAAAATATCAGTAACAAAAGCAATATCAATTGCAAAGAGGTAAAACCCCATATCGTAAACGAAAACATAACTCTTTTTTTATAAAATTTCGATACTGCAAAAATACATAAATCTTTTGTAAAGAATGCCCCATAAAAGCGCCTTTGTTGCACAAAAAAGATTCTTTCACAAACATTATAATGACACTGCTGCATAAAAAAAGTCGAGCTATCGCACCAGATAGGAACAAATACCACAAAGCCCCATATGGCAAATAGAGAAATATATATTTTATTGATACGAAAACACAATAACTAATGTATTTTATACGTTAATAAAGGAAATGTAGAGAGAAAAAATATTATCTTTGCCACGCAAAAAAAATAACGATGAAAAAATACTTACTCATACTACCCATTTTGGCAATAATTTTGGCATCTTGCCAATCGCCCAAACAGATGTTATACTTCCCCAACTTAGCTAATGAAGGTGACATTGTACAAGTCATTCCCGACTCTATAAAGAACTACGAAAGCCGCATTGTGCCCGACGATATGCTCACCATCTCCGTATCGGCGTTAGATCCCAATGCAGTGGTTATCTTCAATCTTCCCACCACCAACTTCATTATGCCCGGTGAGAACACCATCTCTACAACCCCCTCATTACACACCTATTTGGTCGACAAAGAGGGATACATCGATTTCCCCATCATAGGCAAGGTAAAATTGGGCGGACTCACTATATCGCAAGCATCGGAGCGTCTCAAAGAAGAGATAAAAAACTACGTAGAAGACCCCCTCGTATCGATACAATGTATCAACTACAAAATCACCATCTTGGGCGAGGTAGGACAACCCGGCTCGTACCCCATAGAATCGGAGCGTGTAACCATACTCGATGCACTGGGTAAAGCCAAAGATATGACCATCTATGGTAACCACACCAACGTATTGCTCATTCGCGAAGAGAACGGAGTTCGTTCATTCCACCGCTTAGACCTCTCTCAACCCGACATATTTACATCGCCCTACTACTACTTGCAACGCAACGATGTAATATATGTAGAACCCAATGAGGCACGACAAGGCTACGCCGGATATAGCCAAGACAAACAATATATGGTATCGGTAGTAAGTGCCGTCACATCGGCCGTATCGGTAATCGTATCACTCTGTATCGCACTTTTTGTCAAATAATCATCAACACAGCAAAGAAACACATAATATATGGAGCCTCGCAATTTGAACAACGAAACAATAAATCTTGTTGAAATAGCCAAGACACTCAAAAGCAATTGGATATTATTCTTAGTCTCAATTATTTGCTGTGTTGGCCTCGCCTTTTGCTACTCAAAAATAAGTAAAGACAAATACGTTGTTGTATCTAATATCCTTATCAGTGCCAACGAATCGACCTCGGGCAATATGGTAGGTTCGTTTATGCAACAAATGGGGTTGGGCAATCTGATGGGACAAGGCGTTAGTGTTGACGATGAGTTGCACGTAATCTCATCTCACTCACTTATGTGCGAGACTGCCAAAGAGATGGAGTTGAACCGCATTCACATCTTCAAAGAGAACTTCTTCAACCGCTGGATCGAGTTTAAAGACTACGCAGTAGATGTCGTAGATACACACAACCTTTGCGACACACTGCGCACTACACTCAACTTCAAGGTACAGATTGACAAAGACGGTCTTGCCGACATCACCGTTAAAAAGGGATTTTTCAAAATCTACGCCAAAGAGAAAAACGTAGAACTGCCCATTACGCTCAATACCATATTTGGTGAGTTTACGGTCACAACCACACCCGACTACATACCCGGTGAGAAATACAACTACACCATCAGAGTATCGGGATATGACAAAGCCGCCGAAGACTTGGGCAAAGACATAAGCATCTCTATCCCCAACAAGATGGCCAACGTCATTACAATGGTTATAGAAACACCCTATATCAGCTACGGTAAAGAGTTGCTCAACACCTTAGGCGACTTATACAACAAACGAGGCATAGACGAAAAAAATATTGAAGCCACCAACACAGCTCGTTTTATTGAAGAGCGATTGGCTATTATCCGCGAAGAACTCGACAGCTCGGAAATGCTCGTTGAAAAATACAAAAAAGAGAACAACCTATCGGATATAGAGACCGAAATAAAGGCTGTACTCGAAAACAACTATCAATTCCGCGAGCAACTGATAGAAACCGAGACACAACTGAAAGTTATAGACCACATCATAAACATCATCAGCCAACCCGAAAACAAATACGAGCTTGTACCATTCTCGGTAGGTTTGGAAGGCAATTCGGCACTCTTTATAGAGTCGTACAACAAATTGGCACTCAATCGCATCAGTTTGTTAAGCTCGGCCAAAGAGGGTAGCCCCGCACTCAACCTTGTGGAGAAACAATTGGATGCATCGCGCGAAAACGTT
>JAFZDG010000160.1 GCA_017561285.1 Bacteroidaceae bacterium | reverse complement strand
TGCAACGGTTGGCCTGTGGCATGGAGCAAATAGTTGGTTATATCCACTATGTTGTTGATGGGGTGCAAGCCTATGGCAGTGAGTGCATTGCGCAACCACTCGGGGCTCTCGGCCACTTTTACATTGCGTATGGTTACACCGGCATAGCGGGGACAAGCCTCCTCGTTGAGTACTTCAACAGCAATAGCGCCCTCTTGTTGATCGACCTTGAATGCATCTACCGAAGGACGTTGCAAGTTGACTTGCTTGCCGTTTTGCTTCAAGTAGGCCGCCAAGTCGCGAGCCACACCGTAGTGCGAAGCTGCATCAATACGGTTGGGGGTAATATCTACCTCCAATACATAGTCGCTCTTTATGTTGTAGTACTCCTTGGCAGGTGTACCGGGTATGGCGGTCTCGGGCAATACGATGATGCCATCGTGCGATGTACCGATGCCTATTTCATCTTCGGCACAAATCATACCGAAAGACTCCTCGCCGCGTATTTTCGATTTCTTTATAGTAAAACTCTCATCACCGCTATACAAGGTAGTACCTACGGTAGCCACAACCACGTGTTGGCCGGCTGCAACGTTGGCGGCACCACACACGATTTGTGTAGGATTGCCATCGCCGAGGTCAACGGTTGTAATGTGCAAGTGGTCGCTGTTGGGGTGATCTACACAAGTAAGCACTTTGCCAATCACCAGGCCTTCAAGACCGCCTTTTATGGTTTGTACCTCTTCGATACCACCGGTCTCAAGACCTATTGAGGTGAGCGCAGCCGAAGTCTCTTCGGGGGTGAGGTCGAAGTCTAAATATTTTTTTAGCCAGTTGTACGAAATATTCATAATATGACAATTTGTTTATTTTTCCGATAAAGAGCTATTTACAACTCCGTTTGCACTACATATGCATCGAGTTGCAAAAATTCGCCCAAAGTTAGCAATTTTTTTTGAGAAATAATGCTAAAATGAAATTATCTTATCATTAAACGATTGTTTGAAAACTCCGATACGATGTATAGTGGGTATTTGGCTTCGGAATCTATAGGTTTTGAGCAATACAAATGTACCTGCAAATGGCAACATTATACCACCTGAATAATGCAAACAAGATGTTACCACATAGACAATGGCGATACATAATCTACCACCCAGCCATCGATTGTATATACCATCTTGAGGTTGAGATTGTGTAACACATATTCTTCGCCCACTTCGTTCATTACCAATACTTTTCCATGCACTACGTTGATGGTGTCATTGGGCATAAGCAGTTGTGCGTGGGTTATCTTGAAACGCAAATTGCCATTGGTCATTTCGGTCCATTGCTCACCCACCCAATCGGCATAGAATGCAATATCATCGCCCGACTGAGGGGTAGCCAAAGCACGAGCCTCGTTGTAGCGGGCGTGGATGAGATGATCGGCAAAAAGTCGCGATACTCGCATCGGTTCACTCTCGCCTTTACCACCTCCTATCAGCCATACACATGGCAAAGCTATGGCTAATACGAATAGTATTGCCTTAAAAATGCGTATCTGCCAACGACGACGATTGCGTTTGCTGTTTTTCTTCTTTCTTGTCATGATTGTGTGCAAAGATAGTGACAAACGAGCGAGAAATATGAATTTTACTTCAATATTTTTCACCGCAAGTGAAATATATTTTCGAGGATAAGCCTCAAAAATATGAAAAGGTAAGTGAAGTCGCAAATCAAAAGTTTAGTCTTTCGCTTTGTCGCATCGACAAGATATGTATTGTTTCTTTGATATGAAGTTCAAATTTTGTGAAAATTCAAAAAATAGCAATATATAATGTGTTTTATCGACAAAAAGTTGTATCTTTACTTTCTCATTTTTTTTTGAAAGAGATGAATACAACCGGATTGATATATCGAATCACATCGTTTGGAGAGTCGCATGGCAGTGCGATAGGCGGTGTTGTAGATGGAGTTCCGGCCGGTGTAGCACTTGATATAGAGGCTGTACAAGCCTTCTTGGCGCGCCGCCGTCCCGGACAATCGGCTATCACCACTGCCCGTAACGAAAGTGATGAAGTAGAATTTTTATCGGGTATTTTCGAGGGCGTTACTACCGGCGCTCCCATCGCATTTATGGTGCGTAACAACGATGCTCGTAGCAACGACTATGAGCATATGCGCCACATTTTCCGCCCATCGCATGCCGATTATACCTATACAGCCAAATATGGCTGCCGCGATCATCGTGGAGGTGGACGTGCTTCGGCTCGCACAACCATAGCTACCTGTGTGGCCGGAGCTATCGCTATGCAAATGTTGGCTCAGGTAGGTGTCTCGATAAAAGCCTATACATCGCAAATAGGCAGTATTGCTCTGCCTTATGACTATACAGCCTATGATCTTTCTCAAATAGATAGTAACGCGGTACGATGTCCCGACAACCCAATTGCCGCGCGTATGGAAGCCCTCATCAAAGAGGTGCGCAGCGATGGAGACTCGGTAGGCGGTATTGTTACTTGTGTAGTACAGGGTGTGCCTGCCGGATGGGGCGAACCAATATATGACAAACTGCACGCCGACTTGGGTAAAGCAATACTCAATATCAATGCCGTCAAAGGGTTTGAGTATGG
>JAFZDG010000159.1 GCA_017561285.1 Bacteroidaceae bacterium | reverse complement strand
GATGGATATAGCCGACCTGGCCCAATGGGTAGATGGGGTAGAAGAACTTCTCAACCCACAACAACGCATAATAGCAGCCGAGATACTCAAAGAGATACGCAGCCGCCTACACTTCTTGGTAGCCGTAGGGCTCGATTACCTATGTCTCAACCGCGCATCGGCCACTCTATCGGGCGGCGAGAGCCAACGCATACGCCTGGCTACGCAGATTGGCTCGCAGTTGGTCAACGTACTCTATATCCTTGACGAGCCGAGTATCGGTCTGCATCAGCGCGACAACACACGCCTCATCAAGTCGCTCAAAGAGTTGCGCGACATAGGCAACACAGTGATTGTTGTAGAACACGACAAAGATATGATGCTCGAGGCCGACTATTTAATAGACCTTGGCCCCAAAGCCGGCAGATTGGGCGGCAATGTAGTCTTTGCCGGCACACCACAGGAGATGATGCAAAGCCATACACTCACAGCCGACTATCTGCGCCCGGATAGCGGATTGAAAATAGAGATACCCAACGAACGCCGCAAAGGCAACGGCAAGTATCTCACACTTTGCGGCGCAACAGGTAACAACCTCAAAGGTGTAACCATATCGCTTCCGTTAGGCTGTTTTATTTGCGTTACAGGCGTATCGGGCAGTGGCAAATCGACTCTTATCAATGGCACACTGCAGCCCATCCTCAACCAACGATTCTATCGCTCATTGCAAGAGCCTTTACCCTACGAACACATCGAGGGACTGGAGCATATCGACAAGGTCGTTACCGTAGACCAATCGCCATTGGGACGCACTCCACGCTCCAATCCGGCCACCTATACCGGTGTATTTGCCGACATACGCAACCTGTTTGTAGAGTCACCCGAAGCCAAAATACGAGGCTACAAGCCCGGTCGTTTCTCATTCAACGTATCGGGTGGTCGCTGCGAAGCTTGCAGTGGCAACGGCTACAAAACCATCGGCATGAACTTCCTGCCCGATGTGTATGTACCTTGCGAGGTGTGCCATGGCAAGCGATACAACCGCGAGACACTCGAGGTGCGCTTCAAGGGCAAGTCTATAGCCGATGTGTTGGATATGACCATCAATCAGGCGGTAGAGTTTTTCGAGAATATACCCACCATACTCAACAAAATAAAAGTGTTACAAGACGTAGGATTGGGATATATCAAGCTCGGGCAACCCTCGACAACGCTCTCTGGCGGCGAGAGTCAGCGTGTAAAACTTGCCACAGAGCTCGCCAAGCGCGATACCGGTAGGACTCTCTACATACTCGATGAGCCTACCACCGGACTCCACTTTGAAGATATTCGTGTACTCCTCGGTGTGCTCAACCGCCTCACCGACAAGGGTAACACTGTGGTAGTGATAGAACACAACATGGACGTGATAAAGAGTGCCGATTATATCATAGATATGGGGCCCGAAGGAGGTCGCGAAGGAGGCAGAGTACTCGCCTGCGGTACGCCAGAAGAGATATGCCTGCAAGAGACTTATACCACACAATACCTGCGCCAAGAGTTGAAGTAGAAGGCCGATCTACTATATTCAGACTAAATTATACAACAAACAAGGTCGTACCAACAAGTGCTGTTGCAGATGGTACGACCTTGATGATTATGTTGCCAACTTATATCTTTACGGCTGCATATCGGTGGGGCACGACATCAAGAAGTAGTTGTTATTGTTAAACTGGAATGTGCCGGCTTCGGTAGTGTGCACCTTGCGGGTGTGAGCAGCGTAGGAGCGAGGGTTGATTTTGTTGATGAAGGTAGCCATAATAGGGTAGCGCTCGCGCATACTTGCCAACGAGGCATAGAACACCTTTTCGAATACGCCGGTTCCGCGCACCTCTGTATCGACACAGATAGGGCCATATTGATACGAATTGGTGCGGGTGAGCTTCACTCCGTTAAGCTCATACTCCTCAAGATGCTCTATCATATAGGCAAAAAGAGGCCACTCGGCCCAATATTCCCACGATGCAGCGAGAGCAAAAGCATATACACGACCATTCTCTTTGGCAATGGTCACACCTTTCTCATCTACGATAAGTCGGGTGAGTTGCTCAGTTGTGAGGTTGGTAGTAACAAAACCATTCACCTTATCTTCGGGCGAAATATAATCTACATGGTATCGCTTAAGAAGGGCTACAATACCATCAAAATCTTCGAGAGTTGCTTGTACTATTTCCATACATTATTGGTTTTAGAGGTTTGATAGCACGAAGATAAGGCTAATTCATCACTCTACCAAATGCAAAATAGAGAAAATAGGATAGGGGATATGATTTTTTCAGCACCGAATTTGTCTATAGTTGCATTACATATATAAATTATTGATTTACAGAATATAAAGCAAAATTATAACACATTTAGCTCTCACGAGAGTGGCTTGCAGATTACAAACACGCACAATGAGTCGTTTTATCGCAAAATTGTAAAAATAGGGGTGTTTATCTTTGCAAACTACAACCCCTCGCAAGTATAATTGTTATCGTTATATAATATTAACAATCTCAATCACACCAACCCAACCAACAACTATTCTCAAAAACAGACTGCAAACAATTCAATACAACACCACACTCAACACACTTGCTTTATTCCATTTTACACACAACAGGGTAATAACAAGCTATTATAACATACAACAACAATAGTAATTACTTGTTTTTCAGTATTTTAATTATATACATCTAAAGCATTTTTAAGATTTAAGCCAAGAAATCAACCAACAACAATAAAATACAGATACAAAATATTGCGTATATAATTATATATCAGTATTATAACATATGATATATAAAGCTTTTTATATTTCATAAAAGTAATTGTATGTTTAATCGCAGTTACACTGTATGACCGGCTGTTCTGTGTTGCAAATACAATATTTGCAATCAGATATTTGCATTTAAGAAATTATTTAATTACATTTGCAAACAACCACAAAAACCAATTGTTAACAAATTTAACTATATTTTTTATGGTAGAAAGGCTCAAATTTTACATCGAATCGCAAGGTATGATAGCATCGCAGTTTGCCGATGCAATAGGTATGCCTCGCTCTTCTTTTTCACAATTGCTCACCGGTCGCAACAAATCGATCAGCGATGCTACCATTGGCAAGATACACGCTGCGTTTCCCAAACTCTCTATCTCATGGTTACTCTTTGGCGAGGGAGAAATGCTCACCGATGCCAACACTTCGCAACACAACACTCCAACACCACAACCACAACTATCCATCTTCGACGAGAATGCAATATTTGCAGCCGATGCTGAGGATGATGCAAAATATTATGAGGAGAATGCACCTATCGACATCACCCAACTGGGAGGCATCGGAGAACATCCGACACAAGTGAGCGACTACAACCTACCCATATACCGAACCAACTCCACCAAAAACGAGGAGAAAAACCACAAAAAGATTACCAAGATTATGGTCTTCTATAACGACAATACCTACGCAACCTTTCTCCCCGAATAACACATATATATAATAATGTGTAGTTATTGAAGCCATAAGTTGCACCAAGAAAAATAAATTCGTAAATTTGTCTCTGGTATGACTTGTATAACAAACAACGCAACAATGAAAAAACATATTCTCGACCTAAGGCTCACCGAGAACACACAACTGCACTCGGCCTACGCCTTGATGAAATTTCGCCCCGTAGAGGGTACTTTGCCCGAGATGCTACCCGGACAATTTGCCGAAGTACGCATCAGTGATAGCACCAACACCTACCTGCGTCGTCCCATCTCTATACACAATGTTATAGATAACGAGTTGTGGCTATTGGTACGTCGCGCCGGTGAAGGTACATGCAAATTGGCTTCATATGCCGAAGGTACAATAGTAAATATGGTATTGCCACTTGGCAACACCTTTACTTTGCCCGACAACAAAGAACAACGTCCCCTGCTCATCGGTGGCGGTGTAGGTGTTGCCCCCTTACTATATTGGGGCAAAGAACTCGCCGCACAAGGTATGCGTCCGGCATTTTTGTTAGGTGCACGCAGTGCCAACGACTTGCTGCAACTGGCCGAATTTGAGGCCGTAGGCGATGTGTATCTCTCTACCGAAGATGGCTCGATGGGCGAGAAGGGTTTTGTTACCCAGCATTCGATTCTTGGCGAGCAATTCTCCTATATCTACACCTGCGGTCCCAAGCCTATGATGCAAGCTGTGGCTCGCATTGCCCGCGAGCACAACACGCCATGCGAAGTATCGCTCGAGAACCTTATGGCTTGTGGTGTGGGCGCTTGCTTGTGCTGTGTAGAAGACACCGTCGAAGGTCATGTGTGTGTATGTAAAGAAGGTCCCATATTTAATATCGATAGACTGAAATGGTAGATTTAAGCGTAAAAATAGGAAATCTGGAGTTGAAAAACCCCGTAATGACAGCGTCAGGTACATTTGGTTATGGTCTTGAATTTGCCGATTTTATCGACTTGTCGCGTTTGGGTGGCATCATTGTCAAAGGTACAACCCTCAATCATCGTGAAGGAAATCTCTATCCTCGCATGGCCGAGACACCTTCGGGTATGCTCAATGCTGTTGGTTTGCAAAACAAAGGTGTGGAGTATTTTGCCGAGCATATATATCCTCAAATAAAGGATATCGACACCAATATGATTGTGAACGTATCGGGTGCTTGTGTCGAAGACTATGTGGCTACCGCCGAGCGTATTGCCTCGCTCGATAAGATACCGGCTATTGAGTTGAACATTTCTTGCCCCAATGTCAAGCAAGGTGGTATGGCCTTTGGCACATCGTGCGAGGGTGCTGCTTCGGTTGTAAAAGCCGTACGTCAAGTATATCCCAAGACACTCATTGTGAAGCTATCGCCCAACGTGACCGATATAGCATCTATTGCTTGTGCTGTTGAGGCCGAAGGTGCCGACTCTGTCTCTCTCATCAATACCATTATGGGTATGTCTATCGATGCCGAGCGTCGCCGTCCGCGTCTCTCCACCATAACCGGAGGCTTGTCGGGTGCTTGTGTCAAGCCCGTTGCCTTGCGCATGGTATGGCAAGTAGCCAAGGCCGTCAAGATTCCTGTTATCGGATTGGGTGGTATTTCATCGGCCACCGATGCCATCGAGTTTATGTTGGCCGGTGCTTCTGCCATTCAGATAGGTACTGCCAACTTTATCGATCCGGCCATTACCGTAAAGGTTGCCGATGGCATCGAAGAGTACCTCTCTCGCCATGGATTTAAGTCGGTAAGCGAAATTGTGGGTGCGCTCGAAGTATAACAATTTACAACCCACATAAATACGAACGAGGGCGTTGTTAAATTACAACGCCCTCGTTCTCATTATATCTTATTACAAACTATAAGCACGTGGCTATTATCGGCAATAGTTGTGGCACAGAG
>JAFZDG010000158.1 GCA_017561285.1 Bacteroidaceae bacterium | reverse complement strand
TCGGATGGGGTATAAGTAACCTTCTCATGGCACCAATGGTTTACCTCAAGTACCGCATCATACATCGACATATTACCAACACGCTCTTTCAACTCTTCATAGAAAACCTTACGGCATTCATCAAGATTCTCGTTGTTTACACGAGCAGGAAGTACGAAATGAAGAAATTCTCTATCGGGTATTTGTTTTCCCCAAGGCATTTCGGTTCGTGCTTTAAGAGCATAATCGACATTCATCAAGTGAAATTCGCCACTATAATCGGTTATATCGGGCGATGGCATATAGGCATATAAAAATTGTAACGCCTCGCGTTGCTCATCGCTGAGTTCTTGCTCAAAAACCGAAAAATAGGTGGTGTGGCTAAACAATTCGCTACGTGCTTCAAAGTCTTTTTGAAAAGTTTGGCTGTCATCAAAGCAGTTACAACATGATGAAAGCAACATTAAATATGTGATAATAAAAATAATACCTATTCCTTTATTCATAAAAATTGCTTTATACGATTATGGGCGTTAAATATAATATTTTATGTTGTTCAGCTAAACAAAAAACTACGGTTGCTTAAAGTAAGCAACCGTAGCAATATGTGCTGTTTGCAATATTACTTATATTCGTCCCAACTCTTTATTTGTATTTCATCTTCGCTCATTGAGCAGAATGCATGAATAAATGCATCGGCCAGTCGAGCGTTGGTAATCAATGGGATATTGAAGTCAATTGCGGCGCGACGTATCTTATAACCATTGCTCAACTCGGCAGCTGTCAAGTTTTTGGGTATGTTCACTACAAGGTCTATTTGCTTGTCGTGCAACATTTGCAATGCTTGAGGCTCCTTATCGGCTTCTGTAGGCCAATATACGCGTACGGCAGGAATACCATTTTCGTTGAGGTATTGATGCGAACCACCGGTTGCATAGAGGTTATAACCTTTCTCATGCAATGTGCGGGCTGCATCGAGTAGGGCTGCCTTTTGCTTGGCACCACCGGTCGAGAGCAAAATGTTCTTCTCGGGTATGCGGTAACCAACCGACAAAATAGACTTGAGTACAGCCTCCGATGTGTCATCGCCAATACAACCCACCTCACCGGTCGATGCCATATCTACACCCAAGACGGGGTCGGCCTTTTGCAAACGTGAGAATGAGAATTGTGATGCTTTGATACCCACATAGTCAAGGTCAAATGCATTCTTGGCAGGTTTCTCTACGGGTAAACCCATCATAACACGAGTAGCCAACTCAATGAAGTTTATCTTCAATACCTTCGATACGAAGGGGAAACTGCGCGAAGCACGCAAGTTACACTCAATTACCTTTATATCGTTGTTCTTGGCGAGGAATTGAATATTGAAAGGACCTGATATATGCAAGGCTTGGGCTATTTGACCGGCTATTTTCTTAATGCGGCGCATAGTCTCCACATAGAGTTTTTGCGGCGGGAATTGGATGGTGGCATCGCCCGAGTGTACACCGGCAAACTCAATATGCTCTGAGATGGCGTAGAGCAATATTTCGCCATCGCGAGCTACTGCGTCCATCTCTATCTCTTTGGCATTTTGAATAAATTCGCTTACTACTACGGGGTGTTGTTTCGATACGTTTGCTGCCAATTTGAGGAACATCTCCAACTCTGTGTTGTTTGAACATACGTTCATAGCAGCACCCGACAAGACGTATGAAGGACGTACCAATACCGGATAACCTACTTCGGCAACGAAATCATAAATATCATCGAGCGAAGTAAGCTCGCGCCAACGTGGTTGGTCAATACCAAGATCATCGAGCATTGAAGAGAATTTGTGGCGGTCTTCTGCATGGTCAACATCATAGGCACTGGTACCAAGTATGTTCACATTTTGAGCATCCAAACGTGTAGCCAGGTTATTGGGTATTTGTCCACCTACCGACAAAATAACGCCATGAGGATTCTCCAACTCGATAATATCCATTACGCGCTCAAATGTCAACTCATCAAAGTAAAGACGGTCGCACATATCGTAGTCGGTCGAAACGGTCTCAGGGTTATAGTTAATCATAACCGAGCGCCATCCCTCTTTGCGCACTGTGGTCAATGCATTTACACTACACCAGTCGAACTCTACCGAGCTACCAATGCGATAAGCTCCTGAGCCAAGTACGATAACCGAACGCTTATCACCTTTATAATCCACATCATTTTCAACACCATTGTATGAGAGGTACAAATAGTTGGTTTGTGCAGGATACTCAGCGGCAAGCGTATCTATTTGCTTAACAACAGGAGTGATACCCAACGACTTACGATGGTTGCGCACTTCCAAAATAGCCTCTTCGGTTCCAGTCATCTGCTCTTTAAGACAAGCACGAGCTATCTGGAAGTCGGAGAAACCTTGTTTCTTGGCAAGGCGCAACAACTCTTCGGGAACATCTGCTACTTTATTATAAGTTTCAAGTTCGTTGGCTGTTTCTATTATATTGTATAGGCGTTGCAAGAACCAACGGTCAATCTTTGTCAACTCATGAATTTGATCGATGGTATAACCTTGACGGAAAGCCTTTGAGATTACAAAAATACGTTTGTCGGTAGGAGCGTGCAAGGCCTTGTCTATATCGGGTATAACAAGCTCTTTATTTTCTACAAAGCCGTGCATACCTTGACCTATCATACGCAAACCTTTTTGAATGGCTTCTTCAAAAGTACGACCGATTGACATAACCTCACCAACCGACTTCATGCTCGAACCCAACTCGCGGTCAACACCTTGGAATTTACCCAAGTCCCAACGAGGTATCTTACATACTATATAGTCGATGGCTGGCTCAAAGAATGCAGGAGTGGTTTTTGTTACAGAGTTTTTAAGTTCGGCAAGACCATAACCCAAACCAATCTTAGCTGCTACGAAGGCGAGAGGATAACCTGTAGCCTTAGAAGCCAAAGCCGATGAGCGGCTCAAGCGAGCATTTACCTCAATAACGCGGTAGTCTTCGCTATCGGTATCAAAGGCAAACTGCACATTACACTCACCCACAATACCTACGTGGCGAACAATACGAATGGCCAACTCGCGAAGCTTTTGACATTCGCTGTTGGTGAGTGTCTGAGTGGGAGCAACAACAATACTCTCGCCGGTGTGAATACCCAGCGGATCGAAGTTCTCCATATTACATACTGTTATACAGTTGTCATAGCGGTCACGTACTACCTCATACTCAATTTCTTTCCAACCCTTGAGCGATTTTTCGACCAAGATTTGGGGCGAGAATGAGAGTGCCTTTTCGCCCAATACGCGCAATTGCTCTTCGTTGTCACAGAAACCACTACCTAAACCACCCAAAGCGTAGGCTGCACGTATAATAACAGGATAGCCAAGTTCTTGAGCAGCTTTGTGAGCATCTTCAACCGAATTTACGGCAACACTCTTAATGGTTTTTACGTCAATTTCGTCGAGTTTCTTAACAAACAACTCGCGGTCTTCGGTATCCATAATGGCTTGTACCGGAGTACCCAACACTTGTATGTTGTATTTCTCCAACACACCTGTTTCGTACAGCTTCACACCGCAGTTCAACGCGGTTTGACCACCAAAGGCCAATAATATACCATCAGGGCGCTCTTTCTCAATAACACGCTCTACGAAGTAGGGGGTTACGGGCAAGAAATATATCTTATCGGCTACACCTTCTGATGTTTGCACAGTAGCAATATTGGGGTTGATAAGCACCGTTTTGATGCCCTCTTCCTTCATTGCCTTGAGTGCCTGTGAACCCGAATAGTCAAACTCACCGGCTTCACCAATCTTCAATGCGCCCGATCCGAGCAACAATACTTTATTGAATTTTTTAATGTCAAGTGCCATAAGTTATGATGTTTTATCGGGGTTTACAGTAATTTTACAAAGTCATCGAAGAGTACTTCGGCATCGGTAGGACCACTTGATGCTTCGGGGTGGAATTGTGCCGAGAAGTAGGGGCGTGTTTTGTGACGAATACCTTCGTTGGTATTGTCGTTCATATTGATAAACAAAGGTGTCCAATCGCTACCCAATGTGCTTTCGTCAACGGCAAAACCGTGATTTTGAGTAGTGATGTAGCAACGTTGTGTACCCACCTCACGTACGGGTTGGTTGTGACCTCTGTGACCATATTTCAACTTGTATGTTGTTGCGCCACTGGCTTTGGCAAGCAAGTGGTTACCCATACATATACCAAAGATAGGCTTGCTGTTGTCGGCTATTGTCTTACGAATGTTTTCTACTGTTGCATTACAGAAGTCGGGATTACCGGGGCCGTTGGTTATGAACAGACCATCGTAGTTGATGTGGCTGTAATCATAGTCCCAGGGTACGCGTATGACCGATACATTGCGTTTCAACAAGCAGCGAACGATGTTGTGTTTCACACCGCAGTCCACCATAACTACACGCTTGCTACCGGCTCCATACTCTATTACCTCTTTACATGAAGCTTCGGCCACAAGGTTTATGTCGTTGGGATCTTCTATTTCAACATCATCGCAACCCTCAATAACAATTTTTCCTGTCATAGAGCCACGTTCACGCAAGTGCTTGGTGAGCGCACGAGTATCTATATCGAAGATACCTGTAATTTTCTCTTCTTGCAACCATTGTGCCAATGTTTTGTCAGCATTCCAGTGGCTGTATTCAAACGAATAATCGGAGATAATCACAGCTTTGACGTGAATACTCTCCGATTCATAGAACTTAGATAATTTATCAACGAAATCATTAGCGGGAACACCATAGTTACCTATGATGGGATAAGTGAACGCCAATAATTGTCCTTTGTAAGAAGGGTCGGTAAGACTCTCGGGATAACCCGTCATGGCCGTATTGAAAACGACCTCACCCGAAACGGACTTATCATATCCGAATGATTTGCCTCGGAATATTGTACCGTCATCGAGTATTAGTGATGCACTTTTAAGACTACGCATTACGATAGAATATATAGTAGTTAAGAATAATCTATTATTAAATGCGGTTTCTGCATTAGAAACCACGCAAAGATACTAAAATAATTCTATTCTCTATAGCTTTGCAAGTGACTTTTTTTGTGATTAAATAAAATATTTTAAAGCAACAAATGAAATGTGGCCGATTGCATACTGCTACCGACCACATTTCTAATACTATATTTTCTCTGTTTTATTACTTTTTGGCTTTCAAACTTGCCGATGCAAGGTAGAAGATAACAGCCAAATAGAGTACCAAACCAAGTGATTGTTTCAACACTTCATTATCGGCCCAGGGACATGTGTACTCAAAACCGGCAAAGCGCATGATTGCACTTACCACACCG
This sequence comes from Bacteroidaceae bacterium, assembly GCA_017561285.1. Lineage (GTDB taxonomy): Bacteria > Bacteroidota > Bacteroidia > Bacteroidales > Barnesiellaceae_A > Barnesiella_A. The sequence continues at coordinate 458 of JAFZDG010000158.1, read as the reverse complement.
AGCAATGCACCACCGGCGATGAAGCCCGATGCCAACAATGTACCGCGCTCAACACGTGCTTTGTTTACATCGGCATCTTTCGAGCGGCTACCTACAAACCAGCTGATGAGACCACCTATTACAAGGGGTGTGTTGAGTTGCAAAGGAATGAACATACCCAATGAGAAGGGGAGTGCGGGTACTTTGCAGAAGTTGAGGATGAGTGCCAATGCTGCGCCAATACCATAGAGTGCCCAGGGAGCACCTTCACCCATCATCAAAGGCTCAATCACTGCAGCCATAGCATTGGCTTGAGGTGCTGCAAGTTCGCCACTTGTGAAACCGTATGTCTTGTTCATAACGAGGATTACACCACCTACTGTAGCAGCCGAAACAAGTGTACCGAGGAATTTCCAAGTCTCTTGTTTGGCAGGTGTTGTACCCAACCAGTAACCCACTTTCAAGTCGGTAATAAAACC
>JAFZDG010000157.1 GCA_017561285.1 Bacteroidaceae bacterium | reverse complement strand
GGCATTTTTGCGCTCTTCGGTCTCTTTGAGTTGCTCTATGGTTATCATTGAGAATTTTATGCTTAATGTTGCGATTTAATGCCTTGTTTCTTATAAAAAGCACAAGGGCGTACAAAGGTAGTACGTCCTTGTGTTATTTGCCAAATATTGAGCCGTTTTTTTACGAATACATCAACTCTATTTCTTTATGGTATATCTTGTTGATGATTGAGCGACGCACCTTGAGGGTGTTGGTCAGCTCTCCACGTTCCATTGTGAAGGCATGGGGTAGAAGGGTAAATTTCTTGATTTGCTCAAATGATGCAAAGTTTTTTTGCAGCTCGGCAATGCGGCCTTCTATCATAGCATATATCTCTTGATTTTTTACCAAGTCTTCGAATGTGTGGAACTGTATCTTCATTTTTTTGGCATAGTCTATAAGAGCCTCGTATGCCGGTACAATAATGGCAGTTACGTATTTACGTTGGTCGCCAATGACTGCTACTTGTTCTATAAATCGGTCTCCTCCCAAGCAGCTCTCGATGGCTTGAGGTGCTATGTACTTACCATTTGAGGTCTTAAAGAGGTCTTTGATACGTTCGGTAATAGCCAATTTGCCATCTTCGTAAGTACCGGCATCACCGGTGCGGAACCATCCATCTTCGGTAAATACTTTGGCAGTCTCTTCGGGTTTTTTGTAGTAGCCTTGCATTACAGTACCACTCTTAACAAGTATTTCGTTGTTATTCTCTGTATCGATGCGTACCTCAATCTCGGGCATTACAGTACCTACGGTGCCTATTTTGTAGTCGTTTGCGAGGAAACAAGATACGGTGGCTGTTGTCTCAGACAGTCCGTAGCCGTATGTAATGGGCATACCGCACGAAATAAGAAATTCGTTGATGGCATCGCCGAGGGGTGCTCCGGCTACAGGGAAGAGTACGCCGTTATTTACACCTACGGTGTGACGTATCTTCGAGAGAATAATCTTGTCGAACAACTTGTATTGCATTTGTAGCAACAAAGGAATGTTGCGACCTTTGCTCTTATAGTCTATATAGTATTTGCGACCGGTTTTTAATGCCATTTGTATCAATTTGGCTTTTACACCGGTTTGTTTTGCAATGAAATCTTGTATGCCGGCATATACCTTTTCCCAGAAACGGGGTACGTTGCAGAGCAATGAGGGGCGTATCTCTTTAACGGTGGCGGCTATGGTTTTGGGATCGCGGTTGATTACCACGCGGATACCCATATAGAGGCAAAAATAGCTCCATGCGCGCTCAAAGATGTGTGTCATGGGCAAGAAACTGAGCGATACATCCTCATCGCTAATCATCGTGAGGCGTTGCTTGTGTATGCGCATAATGATGTCGTAGTTGGTATGTGTGAGCATCACACCTTTAGGCTCACCGGTAGTACCCGATGTATAGATGAGAGTGGCAAGGTCTTCGGGACGAGCCGAGTGTGTGCGGCGTTCTACTTCGGCTTTGATTTCATCCGAGGCATTTTCACCCAAGGCCATAAATTCATCCATATAGATGCTTTGATTGTCATCTTCGGCACGTACTACCTGACGATCGAATATTACAACATACTCTACAAGGGGACAGTTGGCGCGAGCCTGCATCCACACATCGTATTGGGGTTGTTCTCCAATAAAAAGTATGCGGGCTTCTGTTTCGTTGATGATGTAGGTAATTTGATCGGCCGAGCTGGTGGCGTATAGCGGTGTAATGACAGCTCGGTTTTGGAATGCTCCATGATCTACAACAAGTCCATAAATGGTATTTTGTGTAAAAGTTGTGATGTTCTCTTTTTCCTTAATACCTATTTGTGCCAATGCAAGTGCGGCAGTGTTTATGAGTGAGTTGAATTTATTCCATGAGGTCGATATCCACTCATTTGTTACGTAGTCTTTGTGACGGACAGCTTCGCGCTCTCCGTATTTTTTTGCCTGGCGTGCAGGCATTGATGTCATTTGATTGATCATATAATCTCAATTAGTTCGGCGCAAAGGTAGATATTAACTCGCTTAAAAGTTGAAATTTGCAAGTAATAAATGATAAAAAACAGCTTCTTGTTGCACAATTGCACATTTTGTGTGCATCTGAGCAATGCTCGTTTGGGTTATTTATGAGTTGCTTGGCTATTGTGTATAAACAAATTGGGAGTATAGGGTGTTTGTTGCTGTATGTTATACCTTATCACCAACAATTCTCATTTGTCCGTAGGGGCATTGCTTGAGCATATACGTCATATTTTGATGCGTATGGGCTTGCACCATGCAGCCGATGGCAGGTATGATGGTTGGATATATCTTGTTCTGGCAGTTCTTCTTTCTTTTGCTGCGATGTATATCCTTGACAAGGCTACGGGTTATATTCTTCAACGTATCTTGCAACAACGCAAGGCTGCTTTTATAGAGGCTTTGTATCAGTCGCATATTATAACCCTTATATTGTGGTTTATTCCACCGGGTTGTATTCATCTTGTGCTACCCTATGTTTTTGATGGAATTGTTTTGACTATATTGCAGCGGGTGTGCATAGTGGTGTTGGTGTGGGTAATGATAAATGCAATCAATACTATTATAACCTTGTTGTGGAATGTTTTGTATGCACGCAGTCGTATGCATAACCGTCCAATGAAAGGTATTCTTCAAATTGTTCATGGTGTATGTATTGCCTTAGGGTGTATCGTTACGGTATCTATTCTTATCGATCGCTCTCCAACGGTTCTTATAACCGGATTGGGTGCCTTTGCTGCGGTGTTGATGTTGATATTCAAAGACTCCATTTTGGGATTGGTGGCCGGAGTTCAACTGTCGCAGTACGATATGGTGCGCAATGACGATTGGATAACGATACCGGGCACTATTGTTGATGGTGTGGTGGTTGACGTGTCGCTCAATACGGTGAAGGTGCGCAATTATGACAATACGCTTATTATGCTACCTCCTTATACATTGATATCGGTTCCTATACAGAATTGGCGCGGCATGAAAGAGTCGGGCGGTCGCCGTATTATGCAATCGGTCATTGTGGATATCAATTCGATACAATTCTGTTCCGAAGAGTTGATGCAACGAATTTCTCAGCATCAATTTATAGCCGATTTTATTGCGAAAAAGGGCATTAAGACCTATCATCCGGCTAATGATGCAATACCGAAGGAGGTACTCTCAAACAATAGTGTTGGGACCAATATGATGCTCTTTCGATACTATCTTACCGACTATCTTATGCAGCACCCCGATATACAGCACGAGGGATATACATTGATGGTGCGTACGTTGCAGCCCGTAGCCGATGGTATGCCTATACAAATCTATTGTTTTACCACTACAACTCATTGGGAGAGTTACGAATTTATTCAATCGCAAATAATGGAATATGTTGTGGCCATTATGCCTTTGTTTGAGCTATATCCGTTCCAAAATGCTTCGGGTAGGGAGTATATAGCCCAATCGCTTATAGCGCAAGGTTATAAACCCGGCGATATAGGTGCTACGGGTATATAGTATTTGTTTATACGCTCTCTATGTGTGAAATAGCGTTGAGCAACTGTACGGCATTGAGAACTGTTGATATGCTTTCTACTACCATAGAACGGCGATTGTTTACCTCGCGAAGTTTGCATCGGCGAGGATGCTTTTGCATATAGTTGAGAACCCGTCCAAACGATGCCGACTGGTAATATGCCTGATGTTCCTCTCCTACAAAGTATAGATACATTCGGCCTTGTTTAAGTGAGACTTTCTCAAATCCCAATGTGCGTGCTATGCGGCGCAGGTTGACAACTTGTACGAGGTCGAGGGTGGGAGTGGGGATAGCACCGAAACGGTCGCGAAGGCGTTCGCAGTATGCCGCTATTTCAGACTCTTGTTCGAGGCTGTCCAATTCTCGGTATAGAATGATGCGTTCGTTTTCTTGAGGTACGTACTCGGCCGGTATAAAGAGGTCGAGGTCCGACTCAAATTGACAATCGGAAACGAAACTCTCATTGTTGTTTTTGTCCTCTTGATTATAGTATATATCGCTAAACTCCTGCGTTTTGAGTTCTTCTACGGCCTCTTGTAGTATCTTCTGATAGGTTTCGTAACCCAAGTCGGCAATAAAACCACTCTGCTCTGCTCCAAGCAAATTGCCGGCTCCTCGTATGTCGAGATCTTGCATTGCTATATGTATGCCACTTCCCAAGTCGGAGAAACTCTCGATAGCTTGTAGTCGGCGGCGCGACTCTTCGTTGAATGTACAATGAGGCGGTGTGAGCAGGTAACAGAATGCTTTGCGGTTGCTGCGTCCCACGCGACCACGCAGTTGGTGTAGTTCGCTCAATCCAAATCGGTGCGCATTATTGATGATGATGGTATTGGTATTGGGCATATCGATACCGCTCTCGATAATGGTTGTTGCTAACAATACATCGTATTCGTAATTAACAAAATCGAGTATTACTTTTTCCAATTCTTCGGGCGACATACGGCCATGTCCTATGGCTATGCGCACATCGGGTACAAGGCGTGTAATGACATTGTGTAGTGTGGCAAGTTGTTCGATGTTGTTATTGACAAAGAATACTTGACCATTGCGGCTCATCTCAAAGTTTACGGCTTCACGAATTATATCTTCGTTGAAGCTGTGTACTTCGGTCATTATAGGGTAACGATTGGCCGGCGGAGTAGTAATAGCCGAAAGGTCTCGTGCGCCCATCAGAGAGAATTGCAGTGTACGGGGAATGGGAGTTGCCGACATTGTGAGGGTATCGACATTCACTTTTATCTGTTTGAGTTTCTCTTTTACAGCTACACCAAACTTTTGCTCTTCATCGATGACGAGTAACCCTAAATCTTTAAACACCACATCTTTGCCTATGATGCGGTGGGTTCCTATGAGTATATCTACTTTCCCCTCTTTAAGCTCGGCAAGAATGCGGCGCACCTCTTTGGGCTTGCGTGCCCGGCTCAGATATTCTACTTTTACGGGGAAATCGCGTAGTCGCTCACTAAATGTTTGGTAGTGCTGAAAAGCGAGTACAGTTGTAGGTACCAATACGGCCACTTGTTTATTGTCGCAAGTGGCTTTGAACGCAGCACGAATGGCAACCTCTGTCTTGCCAAATCCCACATCGCCACAAATGAGACGATCCATAGGGCGGGCGCTTTCCATATCGCTTTTCACATCTTGTGTGGCTTTCATTTGGTCGGGGGTATCTTCGTATATAAACGAGGCCTCCAACTCTTGTTGCATAAAGTTGTCGGGTGAGTATGCAAAACCTTTCTCATTGCGACGGGCGGCATAGAGTTTGATGAGGTCGCGAGCTATATCCTTCATCTTGCTCTTGGTGCGCTCTTTCATACGCTCCCATGCACCCGTACCTAAACGGTTGAGTGTGGGGGCTTCGCCCTCTTTCGAGCGATATTTCGACAACTTGTGTAGCGCGTGGATGCTCACATATATCATATCGCCATTTTTGTATATCACTTTGACAGCCTCTTGGCGTTTGCCGGCTATTTCGGTGTGTGTGAGTCCGCCAAATTGACCTATACCATGATCTATATGTACCAGATAATCGCCAACCTCTATTTGCTTCAGTTCTCGCAAAGAGAGTGCCATTTTACCCGAACGAGCGCGGTCGCTTTTGAGATTGTACTTATGGAATCGATCGAATATTTGGTGGTCGGTAAAGCAGCATACTTTGATGTCATTATCGACAAATCCTGTATGTATGGTGTGTAGAATGGGGGTAAAGGCAATGTTGTCGCCTCTATCGGCAAAAATGTCGCGCAGACGGTCGGTTTGTTTCTCGTTGTCGCTGGTAATATATAGTTTGTATCCTTGTTGCAGATACTTATCGAAGGCCTCACTTACGAGATCGAAGTTCTTGTGGTATATACCTTGCAACGAGCAGTTATATGCTATGGAGGCTTGAGGTGTCTCTAAGGTATGCTTGCCATACTCTATGCGGCGAAATCTCATCAAGCGGCGTGTAAATGTGTCTGTATCTACTATCTTTTGCATTGCGTTCACATCAACATCTTCGGTAACAAGGGCCTGTTCCGAGAGTGTCTCTTTCGATAGCTCTGTCAACTTGTCTATGGTGTAAGATAAATCGTCAAAGACAAACAGGGTGTTGCTGTCGATAAACTCCAGAAGCGACACGCCTTCTTCTACTCGGTTGCACACGTTGGGTATGATATATACCTCTTCAAGTTTATCGCGTGAGAGTTGGCTATCGACATCAAACGAGCGAATACTCTCTATATCATCGCCAAAGAAATCGATGCGATAGGGATACTCGTTGGAGTAAGAAAATACATCGAGAATGCTACCGCGCACAGCATATTGTCCGGGTTCATATACGTAGTCAACTCGAGCAAATCCATATTCACGCAATATGTTGGCTGCAAATGTTATGTCGATAGACTCTTTGCAACTTATATGTAAGGTGTTCTGCTCCAATACTTTCTCTTGAACCACTTTTTCGGCAATAGCTTCAGGATAGGTTACTACCAATAGAGGCTCTTTGAGTTTAAGGCGATTGAGTACATCGGTACGCATTATACCCGAAGGAGCATCAATTTGTCCATATTTTATGTTTCGTTTATACCCCGAAGGTAAAAATGCCACGCGTTGTTCGCCTTCGAGTTGTAATAGGTCGTGATAGAGGTAGCCTGCCACATCATTGTTGCTTGCAACGATAATGGTGTGCTTGCCCCAATCGAGCAAATTGCACAAAGCAAAGGCCGTAGCCGAACCTTCAAGTCCGGTGAGTGCTATGTGTTTGATTTTTTTGTCAGACAATACCTCTTTCAGTGCCTTTTGGCGCACCGGGGTATTTATCACCGATTTCAGTTCTTTTAGCTCCATCTATCTGCTTTTTGTAGGTGTATCAATGAGCCTCGAGCCAATTGTCGGCAATGCCGCTATCGGCAATGAGGGGTACTCGCAATTCGTAGGCTTGTTGCATCTCTTCGGTTACAAGGCGTTTGAGTTGTTCTATTTCGTTTACCGGTACATCAAAGTTCAACTCATCGTGAACCTGTAGTATCATACGAGCTTTCATACCTTCGCGTTGTATTCGGTTGAATATTCGTATCATAGCTATTTTTATAATGTCGGCAGCACTGCCTTGTATGGGTGCGTTGATAGCGTTTCGTTCGGCATATCCGCGTACGGTGTTGTTGTGCGAGTTGATGTCGGGCAGCATACGTCGGCGACCGCATATTGTTGTTACAAAACCCTGTTTGCGAGCCTCCTCAACGCAATTGGCCATATACTCTTTTATTTGAGGATAGGTGGCAAAATATCCCTCTATCAGGCTTTTGGCTTCGGGGCGCGAAATGCTCAATCGCTCGGCCAGTCCAAAGGTTGATATGCCATAGATGATACCGAAATTGGCTGTTTTGGCTTTACGGCGCATATCGCTTGTCACCTCTTCAAACGGCACCTTGAATATCTTGGCCGCTGTTGCTGTATGCACATCGGCTCCTGAGTTAAAGGCTTCTATCATATTGACATCGCCGCTTGCATGAGCCATAATGCGTAGCTCGATTTGTGAGTAGTCGGCCGAGAAGAAACGGCAACCGGGCGAAGCTACAAAAGCACGTCTTATCTCTCGGCCCTCGGCATCGCGTATAGGAATATTCTGTAGGTTGGGGTTGCTTGAGCTCAAGCGGCCGGTAGCTGTGACCGTTTGGTTAAACGAGGTGTGTATCTTGCCGGTGTGTCGGTTGATGAGTTCGGGCAAGGCGTTGATATAAGTGCTCATAAGTTTGCGCAAGCCTCGCATATCGAGTATTTTCCCCACGATAGGATGGTTGGGGCGTAGTCGCTCCAAAACTTCTTCGGTAGTAGAGTATTGTCCACTCTTGGTCTTACGGGCTTTGTTGTCTATTTTGAGGTGTTCGAAGAGTATCTCTCCTACTTGGCGAGGTGATGCTATATTAAAGGTCACTCCGGCCAGTTCGTAGATCTGTTTTTCGAGTTCGGCTATACGCTCTTCTATGGTGTGAGCCGAGGCTTTGAGTGTCTCTACATCTACTCGTACTCCCGCTATCTCCATTTCGGCAAGTACTCGCACGAGGGGCATTTCAATCTCCTCAAAAAGTTGTGTCATACACTCTTTTTCTATCTCCGTTTGCAATATCTCGTATAGTTGCCATGTGATATCGGCATCTTCGGCGGCATACTCGCAGATATCGGTTATGGGTACTTGTCGCATCGATAGTTGTCCTTTCGATTTGCTGCCTATAAGGCTGTCGATAAATATGGTGCTATATTGTAGGTACACCTCGGCCAGATAGTCCATGTTGTGACGTTGCTCGGGTTGTAGCAAATAATGAGCAATCATCGTGTCGAACATCTTTCCTCCTATTGTCACGCCATAGTTGCGCATAACCATATAGTCGTATTTGATGTTTTGACCTATCTTCATTATGTTCTCATTTTCCAATACCGAACGGAATATTTCTACCACTGATTCGGCGGCTGCACGATCGGCAGGTACGGGCACGTAGTAAGCTTCGTGCGCATGCATGGCAAATGACATACCTACCAATTCGCTCTGTATGGCATCTAATGAGGTTGTTTCGGTATCAAATGCAAATTGAGTGGCATTGCCCAATAAGGCAGCCAAGTCCCACATAGCCTCTTCGTTATCTACCAGATGGTAGGTGTGTGGTACATCGGCTACGCTTTTTAAGATGGTTGCTTCTTGTGTTGCTTGCTCGGCGGCATCCATCGCATCGAAGAGCGACACTTGCTGGGCGGCGGCTTTAGCCGGTGTTGGGCTGCTGCTTTTGCCCAATATGCGGTCGGCCAATGTGCGAAACTCCATCTCGTTGAAGATGTGGCGCAAAGCCTCTTCATCAATAGGCTTACGGCTCAAAGTCTCTTCATCAAAATCAACCTCAACATCTGTTTTGATTGTGGCGAGAAAGCGAGAGAACTCAATCATCTCGCGGTTTTCTTGTACTTTCCGTTGTAAAGCCCCCTTCAATTTATCGGTGTTGGCCAAAAGGTTGTCTATACTGCCAAATTCTTGTATCAATTTAACGGCAGTCTTTTCGCCCACACCCGGGCAACCGGGTATATTGTCGGAGCTGTCTCCCATAAGACCAAGTATGTCAATAACTTGTTTGGGCGATGTAATGTCATACTTGGCACACACTTCCGGTACGCCCAATATGTCGTAGTCGCCACCAAAGCGAGGACGATACATAAAGGTATGTTCTGTTACCAGCTGTCCATAGTCTTTGTCGGGAGTCATCATATAGGTGTCGAAACCGGCAGCTTCGGCTTTGACTGCCAGCGAACCAATGACATCATCCGCTTCGTAGCCCGGCACCTCAATAATAGGCATTCGATAAGCCTTTATAATCTCTTTGATAATAGGTACGGCAAAACGAATAGCTTCGGGAGTCTCTTCGCGTTGCGCTTTGTAACGTTCATATGCTTCGTGACGAAATGTAGGTCCATGCGGATCGAATCCTACTGCTATATGTGTGGGATTTTCGCGGCGCAGTACATCTTCCAATGAATTTACAAAACCCAATATGGCCGATGTGTTTTCGCCACGCGAATTGATGCGCGGATTTTTTATAAAAGCATAGTACGACCTATATATCAGCGCATAGGCATCTATTAGAAAGAGCCTTTTGCTCATTTCTGTGGGGGCGTTTTCACTCATATGATGTTGTTGTATATTCTCTTTTTTTATTGTTTTGTACAATGGGTATATTAATTTACAAAATTAGGAAAAATAAGGCAAATATAAAAGTGAAAACCATTGAATTTTGTGTCAAAAAATCTTGTGCTGTTTTGGCGATATGGGTATGATTGTCAGAGGTGTTGTATTGGGGTGTTGGGGTGAGGTTGGTGGGTGGTATGTGTATTTGTGATGTTGCGATGAGATGAATTTTTTTTGTAACAAAACACTCTTTTTATAGCAACCTATGGTTATACTTCGGTTTTTATTGCTATTTTTGCATCGATTTTTTTAGAAAAATGGATATACTTTCAACCATACAAGCTCCTATAGGTGACGAATTGGTGTCGCTCAATCAGATTTTGTCTGAGAAACTCCATACAACCAATCCGCTCATAAATAAGATAGTCGATCGTTATCTGCTCACGAAGGGTAAGCAGATACGTCCTGTTCTTATCTTGTTGTGTGCTCGTATGATTGATCGTATTACGCCCGAAACAATTCTTGCGGCTGCGGCTATCGAGTTGATGCACAATGCGAGTCTTATTCATGATGATGTGATTGATACCTCGATGTATAGGCGTGGCCATCCCACTATCAATGCGTTGGAAGATAATCGTTTGGCGGTCCTTATGGGTGATCACTTTGTCTCTTGTGCGTTGCAATGCGGTGTGGAGACCGGCCGTATAGATATTATTGCTGCTATGGGGCGATTGGGCCAAGAGTTGGCTCATGGCGAAATAGATCAGATAGATAATGCTCGTCATCACCGTTTGTCGGAGGAAGCCTATTTCGAAGTAATCCGTCGCAAAACAGCTTCGTTGTTCCGAGTGTGTATGCATGTGGGTGCTATTTCGGTAAATGCCGATGATGCTGTATGTAAGGATTTGGAACGCTTTGGTGAGTTGTTGGGCTTGTGTTTTCAAATCAAAGATGATATTTTCGATTACTATGAAGATGAGCAGGTTGGCAAGCCTACCGGTAATGATATCCGTGAGGGAAAAATTACATTGCCGCTTCTGTATGCCATTACTCGTAACAGTGGTGAGGAAAATGCTCGGATGAGGATGCTGCTCGAAAAAGATGTGCTTGATACCGAGGATATAGATGCACTTATTGGTTATGCCAAAGATAATGGTGGTATAGCTTATGCGCAAGAACGTATGCAACAGTTGCGCGATGAGGCGGCAGAGGCGCTCAAGAACTTTGCCGATAATGAGTCGAAGTGCGCTCTTATTACGCTGCTCGATTATACTATTTCTCGTAGAAAATAGGATGAAAAAAAATTGCATATTTTTCTTATTAGGAATATTTAACATTATTTCTTTGTTTTTTCTTTCTTGTGTTCGATGTTGGACGGGGTGTTTTGTGTCCTATCTAAAACATTGTGTTTGAGTATTTTTGAAATTTCGTTTTGCGGGCTTGAATGTGTTGTACCCCGTTTTTGGTCGTGAAATTCTCAATTGGGTGTGCGATGAAAAAATATGCCGATTCTCTTTTTTATATGATATAAAAGATGTATATTTGCAAACCGATTGGAGTGTAGTCTGCAATAAGGATTACACGATGTGAACTTTTATGATTTGAATATGTTAGTCGGATAATGAAGCGACTGTTATACATACTGATTGCAATGTTGGTGGCTATCTTGGGCAAGACTGTGTCTTATGCTCAGGAGGCTAATTCGTTTGTATCTCTCTATTTTGAGGTGAATAAACACACCATCGATACGCTTTTCTGTAACAATGGTGAGCGTATGACCGAGTTTGCTCGAGATCTCAACTATATTATTCAAAATCCTTCGCAAAAAATCTTGAGCGTAGAGATTGTATCAAGTGCTTCGCCCGAAGGCCCTTTCAAACGCAATGAGGTCTTGGCGCAAGAGCGTGCAAAAGCTGCTCGTAAATATCTTGCGCAATTCATATTGTGCAT
>JAFZDG010000156.1 GCA_017561285.1 Bacteroidaceae bacterium | reverse complement strand
CGGCACCTCTGTTAAGCTCGGTTTTGTATTTGCTTTTCTTTGTAGTATTGTTTGCGGGAGCCGGATTGTTGGTTTCGTCCTTGGCTGTTTGGACAATGGCTGTAGCTTTATCGGGGCTACCTGTTTCGTCGATAGCCTCTTCGATATTGTTGAGGTTATCGTTAGAGGGTGCAATGTCGAGGCTGTTGGCTAATTGCTCGGCATGGTCGCGCTTGATAGCCTCGATAGCAGTGTCGATGTCGCCTTGCACATAGTCTTCCATCTTTCCGTATCGGCCTTTGCGTTGTTTTACTTCGCCCAATATTCTTCCGGGGTGTTGGTAGAAATAAGGTATATGCTCGACAGTGGGTATCGAGCTGTCTTTGCGAAGCACTACAATATCAGTGCCTACCTGTGTAGCCTCAAATGCACCACTTGGCAGACGGTATGCAACTTCTATGGTATAACCTCCATATCGGGTGTGTCGGTCGATCCATGAGCTGGGCAATACCATTGCCAATACGCCACCTTCGTTGAGTACATCGAGAGAGCGTTTGACAAAGTAGTCTTCGTATCGTGCTATCTTGCTTTCCTCGCCGAGGCCTTTGTATAATCCACGATGTGAGCCATAAGGGGGATTGCCGATAATGAGGTTGTACTTTTGAGGTAGAGGTTTCTTATTGCCTGCATCGTCGATAAACTCCGTCTCGAAAGAGCGAAGATTAACATCAATGCCGGGATAGAGAATCTTGGCAATGCGTGCAGTAGTGGGGTTGATTTCGAATGTTACAATCTCGGATGTAGGAATGTTATCGACAGCAGAGATAAAGTTGCCCACTCCCACACTTGGCTCTAATACCCGTATTGCATTTGAGTTGTTGAAGTATGGAGTAATGAGCATACTTACTGCATCGACAATCTTGCCGTCGGTGTAGTATTCGTCGAGTATGCCGTGTCCTTTCTTGGCTACACCACCACTCTTGTATTGGTGGCAAATAGCCCTGATGTCGTCGGTAATGGGCGCAGTAATAACTACCCGGCCATCGACGATGTCGGTAACAGAAGAGACAATTTGGCTAATCTCCTCGTTGGAGTAGTTCTTGTTTACATCATAGAGAGGTCTATCTCCAAGTTGATTGCCGCTTGTTCGAGTGTTCCCCCGCTTGCTTCGGCCAATCTCGACAGTGTGTTGTAGAGGTGTTCGGGGTTCCACTGACTCAGTTTCGGGAAGTTCTTCTCGTCGAGGTTGAGTTCTGCTATTATTTGTTCGGGTGTCTTGTTCTCTTGCATCTTCGTTGTTGTTATCGGTGTTATCAAATAGGTTTAATTGGTTAGAGGACGAAGGTAGGGATTTTTTCTTTTCGGTGGAGCGTTTGATGCGCTGTTTTGCAACATTGACTTCGTTGGCAACTTCTGCCTCGCGTACTATGTTAGTTGCAGTGGCAGTGAGGTCGGGCACAGTACGGTCGAAGTTGGTAATGTCGAATTGTTTCACCTCGTCGTAAGGTGTCATGTCGGTAGCCAATCCGTTGTCGATGACTTCGGGCAGGTCGCGTGCACCATTGTAGAAAGCTTTGAGGTATGGTCGGATGGTATCGCCGAGGTCGGCAATCATTACACGAGCGAAGTCGGTGAAAGATTTAATGCCTCGGTCGATGTGTCCTACAGCTATTTCGAGTCCGATAGATAGTATCTCGGGGTCGATACCGATGTTCATCTGTCCGCCGAGCTTACGGCGTAGGCGTTCTTTGAGTTCGGCCATGCGGTCGTCGCTTACAAGACCAAATTGGCCTTGGTTGGTGGGATTTGTGGGTGATGTGTTGAGAATAGCAATACCGCTATTGTCTTCATATACACCTGTATCGAGCATTGTCGCTATATCTTGTGCTATCCATGCAAGAGTTTGTCCGTCGCCATTAGCAATGCTTTCTTTGAAATATACATACTCTCTTACGTCGGCATTTCCGGCGATGAATTTGTTTGGTTGTCGGCGAGATTTGATAACAATACTTATTTCTTTTTCATCTTCATTGGCATTGTTGGCATTTGCATTGTGGTTACTGATGCGTAGTGTATATGAATTGCCTTGTTTGTCTGTAAATTCGAAGTAATAAGTTTGTCGAGGCTCATTCCTTCTATCTCCCAATGCTCTGGCTAAATCGCTTATAAAGCCCCTTGTTTTGCGTTGTCCCGCATATTTATGTATAATATTATTTAGTTCGTGCTTTGCACCTTGGTTGGAAATTACTACCTTTGCAGAAGTTTCCGCATCATTATCAATTGAGTAGCCTGTGGTTAAGTCCTGCCCTGTTTGGGAAGAAGCCGATTGATTTTGTTGCGGTTTTTTTATATCGCTCCATTCGGCTACTTCATATATAACGGGAGCCATGCCGGTGTCGAGGATCGGTTGATGTGCGCCAAATTCCTCGAAGTCGTGAATGGTAGCTTTTTTGCCTTTATATATTACTTTTTCGCCGATTTTGTAACCGTTTACACCGTTGGCTCGCAATGCTTCGTATTCTTGTTTGCGTTGCTCGGCAATTTTGCGGTCGAGTTCGCGAGACTTGATTTTGTTTTCGATAATAACGCCAACGGCATCTAACACCTCTTGCATATTGTTGTGAGGATCGCGGAGTATCTCAAGCATCTCTTCGGGCGAGTCGGCAGCCGGTGAAAAGTGTGCATCACCAACAGCAATACCCGAGCTTACATCCTCTCGTGTAAGTACGGTGTAACCGTCGGTATCGACGTGAATAGAGTATTGCCAAATGGGCGAGTGGGGTTTGTTCTCGGATTGTTGAGGTTCGGTAAACGCTATATCGCCGTCGTTGAGGGCCTTGATGTCGGTTATTGATATAGGCTGAGAGGCGATAGTGTCTGCGAGTTGTTGTGCACTCTCTTGGCTACGCATCATAAATCCACCTTGTTCGCGGTCATACCAACCTTTGTCGGCTTTGGCAAGTTCCTTGGCAGTACGGTATTGTTCTTTGGTTAAGTCATTGTTGAATTTAACGAGGTGCATATCAAGCACGTTGCCACGCTTGGTTGTGTATTGAGTGGGTGTGATGGTGTATGAGTCGGTTGTAGAGCCGTTAGTGGCTGCAGGGGCATCAAGGCCGGCAGTTGTCTTGACGCTCTTGTAGTCGGCAAATGGTTTGGTCTTGCGGTGAGAGGAGTCAATCCACTTGTTGAAATCGTCTGCTGTGGTAGCAGTTGTTACGATATTGTGTTTTTTCTCCCAGCCTTTTTCATAATTGCTTAGATATGCTTGGTAGGCTTGGTCTATGTCGTTGAAGCCAAGCATTACTTTGTGTTCATCGAATGTGCCGTCTTCGTTGTATTGGTCGATGACAAATACTTGTTCGCCATTCCAACTATCCATGTCGTTGGTGAGGAAAACATCTATGTGGTCTCCATCTACACCTTCGGTGCCACGAATGTAGCCATAGGTGTTGTGCATCTTGCTCTCCCACGCTTTGCCGTTGGCATCGACACCGCGACGAATAGAGCCTTGAGGTTGCTCTATAGTAATATCAAATGT
>JAFZDG010000155.1 GCA_017561285.1 Bacteroidaceae bacterium | reverse complement strand
ATTGGTTTCTTGGGTACTGTTACCGGTATGGTCAATGCCTTTTATAATATGGCATCGGCCGGTAATAATGCCGATATTACTACCCTTTCGAGTGGTATTTATGAGGCTCTTGTTACGACTATTGCTGGTCTTGTAGTGGGTGTTATTGCGCTCTTTGCCTACAACTATTTGGTGGCACTTGTCGATGGTGTGATGAATCAATTGGAGACAAAGACGATGGAGTTTATGGACCTTTTGAACGAGCCTGCTGAATAATATGGCTATAAAGAGAAGACATCGCATCAATCCCAATTTCAGTATGGCGTCGATGACCGACGTGATATTCTTGTTGCTCATATTTTTTATGGTGACATCAACGGTGGTATTCCCCAATGCGATAAAGGTAAATTTGCCGCAAAGTAGTCAACAGGCAGCAGCCAAGCCCCTGTCGCGTGTGACAATAGATGCCAACCTCAACTACTATGTGGCTTTTGGTAACGAGCGTGAGCAACCTACCGACATAGATCAATTGGTCGATTTCTTGTTGCGTACTCGCGAGCGTGAGCCTGAGATGTTTGTGGCTATCTATGCCGATGAATCTGTGCCGTATGGCGAGGTGGTGAAGATACTTGACCTTGCCAACAAGCACAACCTGAAGATGGTCTTGGCTACAGCTCCCGAAAAATAATCATTCTGCATCGTACCTTATGACCGAAAACAACCGCAATAGAGTGATAGCTGCTGTGAGTACAATTGCAGTACATATCGTTGTGTTGTTGATATTAGCCTCTGTTGTATTGCGTAGTAACCCGGTTCCCGAAGATTTGGGTAGTGGCGTTTTTGTGCAGATGGGATATATAGATGAGGCAAGTGGTACGTTTGAGCCTTATGTGCCGGAGCCTGTGAAACCTGTTGTTGAGCCTACACCGCAAGAGCAATTGCCCGAGCCCGGTGTAGAGAATCTTATAACACAAGATAGCGAGGAGAGTATTGCGCTCGAGGAGAAGAAAAAGCGTGAAGAGCAAGAGATGCATCGCCGAGAAGAGGAACGCCGCAGAGCCGAAGAAGAGCGTAGGCTTGCCGAGCAGCGCGAGAAGGAACAGCGCGTGAGCAATGCAATGCAGAATGCCTTTGGTGGAGGCTCGCAAAATGTGGGCAGTCGTGGTGATGCGGCGCAAGGCAATGGAGTGCAAGGTGTATCTACCGGCAATGCTCCCACCGGTGCATCGCAAGGCGTAGGCGGGTGGGGCGGTTTCAGTCTCAATGGTCGCAAATGTTTAGACTTGCCTAAACCTGCATATAATAGCAATGTTGAAGGTACGGTTGTCGTGGAGATAACTGTAGATAAGAATGGACGGGTTATTGCAGCATCGGTCAAGGCCGGTAGTGCGCCGCATACATCATTGCGTAAGGCGGCTTTGGAGGCAGCTCAGAAGGCTCGTTTCGATACATCGTCCGAAGGAACTACTCAAGTAGGTACAATCACCTATTATTTCAGACAACGATAATCCTGTTTATTTACCCATCGGTTTATACTATCGCATATTTGTGGAAATTCTTCACTATATGTGCGGTCGGTAACGGTGTTATATTGCTCCTTCAATATTTCTACATCGGGCGCTATATTGCCTTCTAATGTGTATCTGTGTTGTACTTCGCGGGCAAAATCATCATCCACGAAATTGGGAAGTCCCGTTGTGATGCGCAGTTGTGCAAAGGGGGTATAATATACCATACCGGTAAAAAAATCGCAGTATCGCAACGCTGTTGCTATGGGGATAAAATCGAAATTATCTTCCCCAAAAGGTGTGTTGTTCAAGTCAAAACCAATATCAGACTTGTGTGTTACAGCAAAGGCTGCATCCCATATGCCGTTTTTTATAGCTGTAAACTCTCCGCGAGGAGATAGTGCAAATGAGTTGAGAAAGACGTTGGCAACTCTATTGCCGTATCTATCTTTGATATGCCGTCCGGCATTGTCTCGATTGGCAATATCGCGTGTAAAGGCATGACGGTAGTTGAGTATAACGAGAGCCTTGCCCGTAGTGCTATAATGATGATAGTTGCAGAAATTTTCGGCTAATATAGCATCGCGGTGTATAGCATCGGTACATATATTGCGACGTATTATGTCATATTCGGTGGCTTTTTCCCAATTTACACCCTTTTCAAGACCGTATATCTCAATCATATCTTCTTTGGCGAGTCGGCTATTGATGTCATGGACACCTCGTAGTAAGTAACTGTAATTGCTCTTTTCCCACAGTCCTGCACCATAGATGTTGCGATGAAAGTGTAGCACATTCTGTTTTACCTCATCGGGGGTAAGCGTTGCATTGTGCAAGAAAGCATTGATGCTGTCGTTGTACTCGGTATTGCCTATCTCAAAGTATGCTACGCCTACCTCCTTGATAAATCGTTTGTCGGCCAATATATCGAGAATAAGCTCATATTGAGTCATTTCGCGGTGGTCACGCTCGCATAGAATGACGATGTCATATTGTGCGAAAAGTCCGAGTATATAATCTTTGGCCGAGGCGTGTTCTTCTTGTAGAAAGGTGGTGTATGCCTCGATGTGCAAATTGGGGTTTTGAGTATATGCGTTGTATGCAACAAGCGCCAATAATAGGGTAATGCAGA
This sequence comes from Bacteroidaceae bacterium, assembly GCA_017561285.1. Taxonomy (GTDB): domain Bacteria; phylum Bacteroidota; class Bacteroidia; order Bacteroidales; family Barnesiellaceae_A; genus Barnesiella_A. Next base: position 8,795 of record JAFZDG010000155.1, on the reverse strand, counting down.
AATGTTTCATAGCGATGCGTTTTTGTGTATTAGACGCATCGCTATGACAAATGGTTGCAATCTTATGATTTTTTATCGCTCGAAGAGGAGCAATTGTCCTCGGCAATTGTCGTTGATAGTGCCGTTTTCGTATGCCACAACGCCATTGACAAGGGTATGCGTAATGGTGTGTGGGTAGGTGTGACCTTCGAATGGCGACCATCCACAGCGCGACAATATCTTGTCGATGGTTACGGTGTTGGGTTGGTTGGGGTTGATAATGGCAATGTCGGCATAGTATCCTTCACGCAAATAGCCTCTGCGAGATACACCAAAAAGAGCAGCAGGTGCGTGACACATCTTTTCTACCACTTGAGTGCGGGTAAAGTGACCTTGTGCGGCAAGCTCGAGCATCGTTTGCAATGAGAATTGTACAAGAGGACCACCCGAAGCGGCTTTCAGGCACGAGCCCACTTTCTCGCTTAGCAAGTGTGGCGCGTGGTCGGTGGCAACAATATCGAGACGGTTGGTTGCAGTAGCTTCGAGCAATGCGCGGCGGTCGGCACACGTTTTAATGGCAGGATTCCACTTGATGCGATTGCCGTATGCGGCGTAATCGTTGTCGTCAAACCACAAATGGTGTACACATACTTCGCCCGTAATATGCTTTTCGGCCAGCGGACGGTCTTGTAACAGCGTAAGTTCACGAGCAGTCGAGAGGTGTAATAGATGCAGGCGAGTGTTATGGCGTGTTGCCAGTTCTACTGCCTTGGCCGATGAGCGGTAGCATGCCTCGGCATTGCGTATCATTGGGTGGAAGTATATAGGCAAATCCTCACCAAACTTGGCTACGTAGCGTGCTCGGTTGGCCTGTATTACCTCTTCTTCTTCGCAGTGTGTGGCTATCAAAACCGGAGCTTCGGCAAAAATCTTTTCCAGTGTCTTGCCGTTATCGACAAGCATATTGCCGGTTGAAGAACCCATAAACAGCTTGATACCGCACACGTGAGTGTAGTCAAGAGTGGTTATCAACTCGGCGTTGTCGTTGGTTGCACCTATATAAAACGAGTAGTTGGCAATAGATGTTTCTTGCGCTTGTTGTTGTTTCCAAGTGAGTGCCTCGGCTGTGACAGTAGCCGGCTTGGTATTGGGCATATCCATAAACGAGGTTACACCACCTGCTACTGCAGCGCGGCTCTCTGTGGCAATGTCGGCCTTGTGTGTGAGTCCCGGCTCGCGGAAGTGTACTTGATCGTCTATTACACCGGGTATTACCCAGCAACCTTCAGCATTGATGGTGCTGTCGGCTGTTGAGAGTATAACGTTGTCGAGATTGCCTTCGACAATGTAAGATATGATGTTGTTGTCGATGATAATGCTACCGACAAACTCTCGCCCCTCGTTGATGATAAGGCCGTTGTATATAATTGTGCGCATTTCTTATTGCTTTTTCTGCGGATATTTACGGAATAGACTGCTCCATTTGAGCTTGATAACACCAAATACAGCTTCGCTGAAGATACCGCCACTCATCTTGCTCTCGCCCAATACGCGGTTGATGAAGATAATGGGCACTTCTTGAATATTGAAGCCGCACATCTTGGCAGTGAATTTCATCTCTATCTGGAAAGCATATCCTTTGAATTGTATCTTGTCGAGTTCTATCGTCTCCAATACTTCGCGGCGATAGCAAACAAATCCGGCTGTGGTATCGTGTATTTTCAGTCCGGTAACGATGCGTACATACTTCGATGCGTAGTATGACATGATAACACGTCCCATAGGCCAGTTGACTACATTCACTCCCGATACGTATCGTGAACCAATAGCCATATCGGCACCGTTGTCGCGGCAAGCAGCCTTGAGGCGAAGCAAGTCTTCGGGATTGTGCGAGAAGTCGGCATCCATCTCAAAGATATAGTCGTAGCGGTGTTCTATAGCCCATTTAAATCCGGCTATGTAGGCTGTTCCCAAGCCCAACTTACCTTTGCGCTCTACAATGTGAAGGCGCTCAGGAAACTCTTTTTGCAACTCTTTTACGATGGCGGCTGTACCATCGGGCGAGTTGTCATCGATTACCAAGATATCGAACGATTCAGGAAGGTTGAATACCGCTCTGATGATGTTTTCGATATTCTCTTTCTCATTATATGTGGGAATGAGAACCAAGCTATCGTGTATTGTTTGAGACATATCTTTTGAGTATTTATAATATCATAGCTACAAATATACGAACAAACGAGCGAGAAATATGAAGTTTACTTCGATATTTTTCACAGCGAGTGAAGAAAATCTTAGAGTTTACCTCAAAGATAGTGCAAGGTGTGAGAAGAAACAAATCAAATCTGTCTGAATTTGATTGTTCTCAACGGCATCCTGTCGTATAGAAAGATGGCAAGAGAAAAAACAAATTTGTTTTTTTACACACCTTTGGCTACATTTGCTGTAAACAGCCAATATAGATAGTACTCGCTACGAAATATTAGGGCAAGCTTGACGTTGTTTCGTACGTTTTCACTATCTTTGCCCTACATAAATTTATATACTATGACAGACAAAAAAACAATAGGTCTTGCATGTGACCATGCGGGCTATGAGATGAAAGAGCGAGTTAAAGAATTACTCGCATCGCAAGGCTATGAGTGTAAGGATTTTGGTTGCTATTCGACCGAAAGTGTCGATTACCCCGACTTTGCCCACCCTCTGGCATGTGCTGTTGAGGCCGGTGAATGCTACCCCGGTATAGCTATATGTGGTAGCGGTAATGGTATCAATATGACATTGAACAAGCATCAAGGTATTCGATCGGCATTGTGTTGGACCGAAGAATTGGCTCAATTGGCTCGTGCCCATAATGATGCCAATGTATTGGTTATGCCGGGCCGTTTTATTCCTTTGGAGTTGTCTGACAAGATTGTCGAGGCCTTCCTTTCTACTCCGTTCGAAGGTGGCCGTCACAATCGCCGTGTAGAGAAGATTCCTATGTAATTTCGTCTTACCAATCTACAATCACCCCCACACGGTCTATTCGGCCTGTGATGGGGGGATTTTCTTTATATAGGGCTATATGTCCGCCTTCTATTTGTGGAAATTGCTGTTGCAATTTTTCAATGATACGTCCTACAACGTGCTCGAGTAGTTGCGATGGTGTTTGCATAATAGCTTCTATCTCGCTGTATATTGTAGCGTAGTTGATTGTATCGCACAGCGAGTCGTTGTGCATAGCTTTCTCAAAGGGTACTTGTAATGTAAGGTTGATGCTATAGTTGTTGCCTACCGCAAGTTCTTGAGCATCTACACCATGATAGGCGTAGAAGTGCATCTCGTCGAAGTGTATAGAAGTTTTCATTTCTTTCGTAGATATTGATGGTCTCGCAAAGGTGCTAATTTTTTTCTGTTTATACTCTATCTTATCTCTACTTTGTAGCGGTTGGAGTACAAAAAAAACGTCTCGCGGAGGGCAAGACGTTTTCTATTATTTTTGCTACTCAATTATTTTACAACTTTGATAGTAGCCGCACGGTCAAGAACATAGTTGAACTTGTTGAGGGGCTTGGTATCAGTTGCAGTAGTGAGTTGGTCGGGATTTACGCCGTTTTTAACGAGCATTTTGTAAACCGATTGAGCACGAGCCTCACGCAATTTAGCGTTGTAAGCATCTGTACCTGTTTCTTTATCGGCGTAACCTGTGATGACGTATTTGGTGTTGGGATCGGCTTTGATAGCATCGGCCATAGCCTTAACAACCTTCTTGTTGCAAGCGTTGAGTGAAGATTGGTTGATGTCGAAGTAGATTGTGTAAGCGGGACCAACCTCTTTGCAAGCAGCCTCGGCGCGAGCCAAAGCATCGTTGGCAGCTGCCAATTCTTCTTCGAGATCTTTGATGCGGTTGTTGGCCTCTTGCAATCTTTGTACGAGAGCATCACCTTCTGCATCGCTGTATTTGGGAACAACGGGAACAACAACGGGGATAACGGGAGCTTGCCAGCCGCGCTCATTAAATTTGTAAGCAACACCTACGTTGGCAGAAGCCATAAGGTTGTTGAATTCACCAATTTCTTGACAGAAACCGCTGTCATATTTGCTAAGTTTAAGCTCGATGTTTACATCGATAGCATCGCTTACATGGAAGCTGTTGATCAAACCACCACGAAGCTCGGTTGTCCACAAACCGCTATTGAAATCTTGGTCTTCGGCCCAACCATAGCCATAACCAAATCCACCATATATAACGAGTGAATAGATGCGAGAGGGGTTGTAGCCACCAAACAAGTTGATGAGGTCAACCATACCATCGAGGTGAGGACGGATGCCATGGAATTTTTGTTGGTGAAGATTGTCAGTACCGGCAATCAAAGCATCGGCCATATAGCCGTAAGCGTCGGCAGATGTAGCGGCGCAGTTGCCCGACATATAGTCAACACCGATTCTTGTACCGAAAATGGGAGTCCACCATTTGCCAAAGTTCAAACCGGCATTGGGGGCAATACGTTTTGTAAAGTCGAGTTGCTCATCTTCAGGGCTGAAGAATACACTTGCACCACCATCGATAGAAATGTACCAATTGTCCCAGAAGCCGTTCAACAAAAGGCCTTGTGACTCATCGGGTACTGTTTCTGTCTCTGTAGTAGGTGCACCCATTGCAAGAGGTGCAATGAGGAATGCAAGAAGCATTGCTACTGTAGAAATTTTTTTCATAATTATTGTTTTATTTGGGTTTGTAATTAAATACTTTAAATAAGGTACTTTAATCCAATTTCAAGTGTCAAAGGTATGTATTAAAAATTTAAAATCCAAACTGAATGCTCGAAAACTGTTTTTTTCTGTAAAAATAGAGTCTTTTTTGTAAAAAACGACATATTTTTGAAGGATAGATAAACTTTTAATACATCCTTTGTTACACTATATAACAATAACAATCAAATAAGGTTATTTACCAATGAAATGTTTAATTTGCTCGGCAACAAGTGTGGGTGTGAAGCCTAATTTCTCATCCAATACTTTGTAGGGCGCAGAGTGACCAAAGTGGTCGAGACCATGTATCATACCATTGTTGCTACCAATGATAGGCCACAATGTTGAGGGCAGACCTGCTGTCAAACCATAAACAGGAATACCTTGAGGTATGATTGTATCTTTGTACTCTTGAGGTTGTGCTGCATACAATCCCAACGAAGGAGCCGATACGATTTGGCTGCGGATACCTTCGGCTTTGAGTATTTGAGCTGCCTCGTAAAGGGTTGATACTTCCGAACCATTGGCTACCAACACTACATCGGGGTTCTCGTCTTTAGCAACGATGTATGCACCTTTGACACTTTGCAAGGCCTCGGTATAACGGCACTCGCCCATTGCAGGAATGTCTTTGATGTCTTGACGAGAGAGGATGAGTGCTGTAGGGGTAGCGGTGTTTTCAATGGCAAGTTTCCATGCAACAGCAGTCTCGGCACTGTCGGCGGGGCGCAATACGAGCATACTGTTTTCTCCGCTGTGGTTTTTCAATTGTTCCATCAAGCGTATTTGTGCTTCTTGCTCTACGGGCTCGTGTGTGGGGCCATCTTCTCCTACGCGGAATGCATCGTGTGTCCAGATGTATTTGGCAGGAAGTTCCATCAAAGCAGCCATACGTACGGCGGGCTTCATATAGTCTGAGAATACAAAGAATGTACCGCAAGCTGCTTGCATACCACCATGCAATAACATACCATTTACAATTACAGCCATTGTCAACTCAGAAACACCTGCTTGAAGGAATGCTCCTGTGAAGTCGCCGGGGGCGAGGGCGTGGGTTTTTTTCAAGAAACCATCGGTCTTGTCGCTGTTGGCAAGGTCGGCCGACGATACAACCATATTTTTGCATTTTTCGGCGAGTACCGAAAGTACGGTAGCCGATGCTGTGCGAGTTGCAATGTTGGCTTTGAATTCGATAGCACCAAAATCTATTGCGGGAATTTCGTTGGCAAAGTATCTTCTCAACTCTTCGGCTTGCTCGGGGTTCTCTTTCTCCCAAGCAGCTTGTTGAGCCTTGCGCTCAGCAACGATACGGCGCAATTCTTCGCGACGAGCTGCATAAAGAGCCTCGGTCTCGGGGAAGAGTACGAAGGGATTTTCTACATCGCCGCCCAAGTTTTCGATGGTCTTTTCGTAGCTGGCACCCGATTTGCTCAAGGGTTGTCCGTGTGTAGAGCATTGATTCTCGAAGCTCTTGCCTTCGGCTGTTACACAGCCTTTACCCATAATGGTACGACCAATGATGAGTGTCGGACGCTCTTTCTCGTTTTGAGCTGCTTCGATTGCTTGGCATATAGCTGCTGCGTCGGTACCATCAATCTCTATTACGTTCCAATTCCATGCGCGATATTTGGCAGCAGTATCTTCCGATGTTACCTCGTTGGTTGCAGTAGAGAGCTGAATGCTGTTGCTATCATAGAACATAATGAGGTTGTTGAGCTTCAAGTAACCTGCCAAGCGGCCGGCACCTTGAGAAATCTCCTCTTGAATACCACCATCAGAGATGAATGCATAGGTCTTGTGTGACATCCATTGTCCGAAACGGGCTGCCAAGAATTGCTCGGCGATAGCTGCACCTACGGCCATTGTGTGACCTTGACCGAGTGGGCCGGAGGTGTTTTCTATACCACGAGCAAAATCTACTTCGGGGTGACCGGGGGTTACGCTGCCCCATTGACGGAAACTTTGGAGTTCTTCCATCGAGAATTTGCCGGTAAATGCAAGTACACTGTAGAGCATAGGCGACATATGACCGGGGTCGAGGAAGAATCTATCACGGTTTATCCACAATGCGTCATCGGGGTCATAAACCAAGTATTTAGCATAAAGTGCGTTGGTGAAGTCTGCACCACCCATTGCACCACCGGGGTGTCCCGATTTGGCTTTTTCTACCATTGCTGCCGAGAGTACTCTGATATTGTCGGCTGCACGATTGAGATTTTTCATTATGTCCATAAAATATAGTGTATAAGTTATTTTATTAATTCCGTTACAAAATTAATATAAATAACTGATTTCCTACCTTTTTATGACACTCTTTTTTAACTCTTTTTGTGTTGCGTGAAAATCCTTGTGATAAGTCGAAATATTTCGCCTACAATTAGTACTGTAGAAGTGGCCAATGTCAGCTGTATCCAGTGTTCGGCTGATAGTGGTTCTACGCTGAACATTTTACCTCCTATATTTACTATAAGTACCTGTCCTAAAACGATTAATAGTCCCACGCCCATAAATCCGGCGCAACGCCATATAGATGCAAAGGCCGATGTGTTTGTTGCAAATGCTTTGGCATTGAACATATTCCAGAATTGTAACATCACAAATATGGTGAAAAAGAGTGACAACTCATAAGATGATAGGCCGTTATGCTGACCAAATTGGAAATAATAACTGAATAGGTTGTTCCATTCTATGGGTGTATGGACTGTAATATCGGTATGATTGAAATATTGCAGTAGACCAAATAGAAATGCAACGAAAAGTATGCCGGTAATAAGGATGGTACGAGCCATAGCCGGTGTAATGATGTGCGCACTCAAGGGGCGTGGTTTCTCTTTCATTACGTTCTCGTTGGGAGGTAGCGAGGCAAGTGCCAGGGCGGCAAATGTGTCCATAATGAGGTTTACCCATAGCATTTGTGTAACAGTGAGCGGCGATTCGGTTCCCAATGCTGTTCCTAATAGTACAATAAGGCAAGCGACCAGATTGATGGTCATTTGGAATATAATAAATCGCTGTATGTTGTGGTATAGCGATCGTCCCCACATTACGGCTTTATTGATAGACGTAAACGAGTTGTCGATGATGGTAATGGCGCTTGCCTCTTTGGCAACGGTTGTGCCATCGCCCATTGATAGACCTACCTGAGCGGCATTGAGTGCCGGAGCATCGTTGGTGCCATCGCCTGTTACGGCTACTACCTCGTTGTTGCGTTGCAGAGCTTTTACGAGTCGCTCTTTGTCAAGGGGGCGTGCTCGGGCAATAATTTTGAGCTGTTGTACTCGTTGGGTGAGTTCTTCGTCACTCATAGCCGCCACTTGCTCGCCGGTTGCAATGTTGCTATCGGTGTCTTGTGGTTGCCAAAGTCCTATTTGACGACCTATTTCACGAGCGGTTGCCTGCGTATCGCCGGTAATTATTTTCACGTTTATACCGGCGTTGAGGCACGACTGTATAGCTTCGGGTACATCGGTTCGAACGGGGTCGGCAATGGCTGTGATACCCAGTAGGGTGAGTTGTATATTCTCTTTGAGTACACCATTGTCAAAGCAGCTCTCTTGATCTACTTCGGCATAGGCGAGAGCCAGTGTGCGCAAGGCTCGGTTTTGGTAGTTGAGCAGTTCTGTTTCAATATTTTTGTAGAGAGGCTCTATGGGTGCAATACCTTGTGTTGTACTGATGTTGTTGCATTTTTTCAATACGATTTCGGGAGCACCTTTGACATATAATATACGTTTTTTGAGCGACGGCGACACAATAACAGTTGCCATATACTTGCGCTCGGTCGAGAATGTGAGTTGCTCGGCAACGGGTATGGTGTGTCGCAATTGATTGTAGTGTACATTTTGTTTGGTAAGCCATAGGAGGAGAGCTCCTTCGGTGGGGTTACCAATAACACCTGTTTTTCCGTTTGAGTCGGTATTGAGGTTGGCGGTTGTATTGAGTGCAATACTCTCGCTGATGAGTGTGTCGATGATAGGATTCTCGCCCAATTGTTGCTCGTGTAAGGCATAGAAATGAGTTGTTTCAACTTGCATTTGGTTTTGGGTAAGAGTACCGGTTTTGTCGGTGCATATGACCGATGT
>JAFZDG010000154.1 GCA_017561285.1 Bacteroidaceae bacterium | reverse complement strand
TTATCCATAGAAAAGTTACCAATATCCCTTTGCCAACGATGTAGATGCAGAGCGTCTTGCAGTAACACTCTATCCCAACCCCGTAACATCAGAACTCCGTTTGCAAGGTCTTCGCGAGAATGCACAAGTGCGTGTTCTCGGTCTTGATGGTACATTGCTCATCGAAGCAACTCTTACTCCCAACAATGGTCGTGTAGATGTATCGGCTTTGGCTGCAGGTGTATATATGTTGCAAGTGAACGAAACTACAGTTAAATTCCTTAAAAAATAATCGGCTATGAAAAGAATATTTACACTCCTAACAGTTGCTATGGGCTTGATGTTGCCTATGCAAGCTCAACAAGCTATTACAAAGGATATAAACGCAGAGAGAGGTGTAGAGCGCAAAATGGCGCGTAAAGCTCCCGCTGCAGAGATTTCGGTAGAAGACATCGTTGGTACATATGATGCTGTTGCCGGTAGTGCATTTCAAGGCAAACCCGATCAAGTGTGGACTGTTACTATAGAGGAAGATGAAGCCGATGCCGGCAAGGTATGGATTCACCCCATTTGTACCTTTATGGAAGATATGGTTCCTGTTGAGTATATCAACCCCGTATATGCTACATTCGATGCTGCTCAAGGTACACTTACAATGCCTTTGGGCCAAGTATTGTATGAGGAGGAAGGTGTACGATTTGGTACCGGCGCATCGCAAGATGGTCAAAACATTGACACAAAAGGTGATGTTGTTATGACTATCACTAAGAATGATAAAGGTGTTGTAATCACATTTGCAGAGCAATATTTTATTGGTATTGGCGTTCTTGATGATCCAGAGCAGTGGTGGTACCAAGCAGTTCATTCTGTGACATACACCAAGGCCATACCTGTACCTTTTGTATATATCTACAACAAAGGTGTAACTTCACCCGCTCGTGTTAAGGCTTCTCAACTCTACTTCAATGATGTAGAAGGTGAGATGTGCGTAACTACTACTCCCGAGTTTAGCAATACCGGTATCGCCGGTGTTTATGAAGCATATGCCGAGAGTGCATTCCAAGGTCAGCCTGCTGAGTCGTGGACTGTAACTATTACTGTTGACGAAGCTGATGCCAACAAGGTGTGGATTCAACCCATCTGTCTGTTTGGTGGTCTTGGACCTGAGTATGTAAGCCCTGTTTATGCAATCTACAACGAGGCAGAAGGTACACTTGCTATGCCTTTGGGCCAAGTATTGATGGATGATGGCGGTTATAAAATGGTTATCGGTGCTACATCTGATGGTAAAAATGTAGAAACTACCGGCGACTATATGATGGAAGTTGTTGATAATGTAATTGCTTCGGAGGCTCGTATAATCGGTGTAGGTGATGTAAATGATCCCGATGGTTGGTGGTACAATGCTCTTATGGGCTTTGTATTCAGCAAAGAGGTTGGTCAAGCATTCCCCTTGGCCGAAATCGAGAAGATTACAAGAGAAGAACCTGAAGTATCGGGTGACTTTTTGTTTATCAAACCCGGCGACTATACTTGGAGCTTCCTCGTTCCTGTTTCAGAAACTGAGGCTCAAGAATATACTACTACTGCATCAATGGAACTTAGTTATCAAATGGATCTCTCAGATCTCTTTGGTGATGAAGCAGCCGGTATTATCGGTAGTGTATGGTCTTTGACCGGTTTTATGCAAGATCTCGGTATCTTCAATGAGGAAGAGACTTACAGCATTCCTGTATTGAGCTATTCTTTGACCGATGAGGAAGGTACTTTTGAGGTACTCAGCTTTATTGACCCCGGTACTTCTGGCTGGTCTGTTTTGGGTACTACCGTTATGGAAGATAACGAAGGTAACCAATTTAATGTAGAGCTTCTCTTGGGTGATGTTACCGGCCAAAACATCAATACAGCCGACTTTGTAGCATTCTCTGAGGAGGAAATTATCTATGCCGGTGAGCAACCTGTTCTTTGGTTTATCTATGAAGGTTCGGCATACTTGTTCTCATACCTTTATGAGATGGAAGTAGCTTTAGATTCCGAAACAAGAGGTGCTCGTATCAAAGCTACAGTTGGTGAGAAACCTGCCTTTATCAACCAAGCTATTCCTATGAATGTAAGCGGAATTTCTATGCGTAAATAAGAATAGAAATTAGCTGAAAATATATTGAGGCTGCATCGAACGGTGCAGCCTCAATTGTTTATATAGGAATCTATTGTTTCTGTTACTTAGACCAAAAATCGATAAATTGTTGCGCAACCTTGCGGTAGTCGTGATGTTGCTCGACAAATAGGCGGCTGTCGCGGCACATTTGGGGGATGTTGTTGCGTTGCACGATAATTCTTTCTAATGTTGTATATATGTCATCGCGGTCGGGTAATATGTTAACTACCGGCATATTGTTGTGTGCGCCTATAAATTGGCAGTACTCGGGTTCTGCTCCGCTTACCGCTACAATGCCTTTAGCCATTGCCAATAGTGCGTTGGTAGCCGGTGTATATGAGTAGAGTTGGTCTATCAATACATCCGACTCATACATTACACGATTATACTCTTTGTAGGGTAGGCTCTCTACGGCAGTAACGTGGCATTCGTTCTTATAATCGTGTTGCAATTGCTTGAGCACATCATACATTATATCAGTGCCTTTGAGTATCGAGCGGTCGTGCTGTATACCTATAAAGAACCGTACTTGTTCTATCGTTTGGGGTATATTTCGCAATGGGTTTTCATCGAGGTTGATAGGGATGGGAATGTATGCCAATTTGTGAGCATACTCGTTTTCGTAGGCTACATAATACTCCCATAGGCATGCTGCAATGCCGTTGCATTCTTGAGCCATTGCAATGTTTGCATCGCGGTTGGCTCCTTCGAGGTATGCTGCCTTTTCGGTGTTATAGTTTGGTCTGTTCATGGGTTTATCTCCTACAAAATAGTCGGAGTATCGATAGGTTTTGCCGTCAAAACAGGCCTTCGTATAGTAGTGGTCGGTACTGACAGCGCCCATATAGATGCGGTCGTTTTGGCGACGCAGTTGGCGAAAGATAGCCAGGTTCTTCTCCGGGCGAAGTTTGAAGAAATTGTGACCGGCAACTTGCACAATGTCGTAATTGCGCCATGTGGGTAATAGCGACATAATCTTGGCAAGGTACATCATAGAATCTACCGTACCAAAACTCTTGCGGCGAATGGCTATGTCGCAATTGGTATTCATCCATCCGCCACCATTGGATATGACTGTGGCCTCGTGACCTAATTGTCGCAGTCCTTGAGCCAATGTCCAATGAAAGTTGCTTGCATCACCTACCAGTAGAATCTTCATATCGTACCACCTTTCTATAATAGTCTATGCCCTTGAATGTGTTGCGTAGCAGTGTCCCAAAGTTACCCTTGCGGGAGAGGGCCGCAGTAAGAGCAAACTTAAACATTCTCAACCAGGCCGATGCTCCATGCAGATAGTAGTGCATAGCCCCTTTGGCCATCATTACGCGCTCATCGGTATAGGTGCGTGTACCTGTACTGTCGGATGGTGCTTCTACAACACATTGAGGGAAGAAACGTATATCCATTCCCATGCGATGTGCTTCGTAGAGGAATATCTCCTCCTCGCCACATACAAAATGCGGTGAACCCAACCCAAAACGCTCATCGAAGTAGAGTTTGTTGCGTACAGACGATATGCGTACGGCTATCTCGGGCGATGTAACATACATGCCTTTGGGTATGTGAGGGTAGGTGTATGAATGATTGGGATATGCTTTTATGTAGTTGCCATCTGTCGCTTTTATCATAAAATGAGCTACATCGAGTGTCGTATGTTGCTCAAATGTGGCAATGATGCTGTCGAAATACTCATTTTTGTATCGTACATCGTCATCGGCTATGAGGGCTATATCGCCGGTGGCATATCTCATGGCATTGTTGCGATTGCGCGAAAGACCTTTGCCGGCCATTGTTACCACCTGCACATCGCTGCGCTCTTGCAACTCAGTAGGAATCTGTTGTAAATATACCTCATCGGTATATTGCATAGATACAATATACGCAACATCGGTGCGTGGAGCTAACAGTATATGAGGTACTCGCTCAATACCATTGTTGAGAGTGGATATGAGTACATTCAACTTCATATTGCAAACATACACAAAAAAATCGGGTTTTTTGTTCTTCTTTGAGGCAAACCTCAAAGATAGATTTGCGCGTGCTGTGAAATATTTGTGCGTGCTTGACAATATTTCGTGGGTTTGTACTATCTTTGGCGTATGAAAGATGTGATGAGCATAATAATACCGGTGTATAATCGAGCAAGGGAGTTGCCTCGTACAGTTGCTTCGATTGTTGCTCAAGATTATCGTCCCATACGGCTCATATTGGTAGACAATAACTCTACCGATGACTCCTTGTCGGTGTGTCGAGAGATGCAACAAAAGCATCAAGATGCTCAATTACAGATTGTTGTCGACTGTCAACCCCGTCCGGGAGCATCGGCCGCCCGCAATAAAGGTGTGGAGCTTGTCGAGAGTAGATATATGATGTTTTTCGATAGTGACGATGAGTTGCACCCCGATGCTGTTTCGCGCTATATGCAGGCTTTTGCTGAGCATCCCGATGCCGATATTGTAGGGGCTACGATAAACTTCAGCAAGGGTTCGCATACGTTTTTGGCAAAGGCCATCTTTACATCGGAGCCCGAAGCCCATATTATACATGGTATCTTATCTACCCAGCGTTTTGCAGCGCGTACGCAACTCATTCGTAGCGTGGGTGGGTGGCACGAGCATTATAATGGATGGCTCGATTGGAACTTTGGCCTGCGCCTTATGCTTGGGAAACCTCGTATCTATTGGTTGCAAAAACCTCCTGTGGCTACGGTATATTTGCATCCGGCCTCTATTACCGGTCGCAACGACAAGTATGGTTACACACAGTTCTATAAGGCTATCCAACAAACACGTCAAGATATTGCAGCTTCATCGCACCCTCGGCGTGTACGTCTTGAACGGTTGGTAATATACCGGCAAGTACTCTTGGCTGCTCGTATTTTGCACGAGATGGACGAAAATAATCGCACTGAGCTCTCGCAACTTGCCCGTCAAATATACAATGAGGCGGTGAATGATTCGCTCACTACGCCTGTTATGAGGTGCTTCTTTGCACTCTGTTTGCAGTATGCATCGAGAGGCGGACGAGGTAGTGGTATGGTAGCCCGGTTGATAATCAGGTAGTTCAGGTCTTTTGCTGCTCGAAGAGCGATGCGTCTAATGCCTCTACATTGCGCATAAGCCCGTTGTACTTGGCACGCTTGACTGCTGAACCTGCAAAGATGCAACTAAAGTCGGTGGGCGTGAGAGTGCGCAGTCGCTCGTAAGTGAGTGTGTGTAATTGAGGCAGGGGTGCAAGGGCTTCAATGGCAGTAGGCTTGGCATTGCGATTGTGCGGACACACCTCTTGGCACGTATCGCATCCATATACTCTCCGTCCCAATCTTTGCTTGACTTCGGTGGGTATTTCCTCTCGGTTTTCTATGGTCTGACATGAGATGCAGCGGCGTGCATCGATGGTTGCGTCGGGTGATATTGCTCTCACCGGGCAGGCATCTATACATTTGCGGCATTCTCCGCATTGTTGCGCTATGGGTTGCGATGTCGGCAGATCGAGTGTGGTGAGTACCTCGCCCAAAAAGAAGTAACTGCCTTGCTGCGGAATAATGAGCTGACTGTTGCGCCCTCTAAAACCAATGCCGGCCTGTACTGCCCAATATCGCTCAAAGATGGGGGCTGTGTCGCAACAACAACGGCACTCGCAAGGCGATAGCGACTGAATGAATTGAGCCAAGTTGCCGAGCATACGGCGCATTACATCGTGATAGTCGGCCCCGTAGGCGTAGCGAGCAAAGCGAGGATTTTCGGCCGGCATACTTTGGGCCGGGTAGTAGTTGAGGGCCACCGAAACAACGGTGCGAGCATTGGGCAGTAGTCCTTGCGGGTTGCGGCGTATGGCGGCGTGTTGTTCCATATAGCCCATAGAGGCGTGTTTGCCGGTAGCAACCCAATCTTGCCAATGGTCGAAGATGGCATCGGGCACATCTTGTACCGATGCAAAACCGCAAGCCGAGAAGCCTATCTCTAACGCTTTCTTGCGGATAGCCTCTTGCCAATCAGAGTGTTCCAAATTTGTATCCATTGTTGCGTAACCACTCTATGGCGCGAGGCAGGGCGTAGCGCAGATTCTTTTCGGCCTTGAGTGAGTCGTGAAATACAATGATAGAGCCATTGCGGGTATATCGGCGCACGTTGTCGAGTACTTGCTCGCCATTGAGGTGGCTGCTGTAATCGCGTGTAACCACATCCCACATCACTGTTGTATATTTTTCTTTGATGGCTGTAAATTGGCTGGGGCGGATAAATCCATGTGGCGGGCGAAACAACGGGCTTTGTATGAGGTCGTTGGCTTTCTCTATGTTGCGCAAGTAGTCGGGGGTATTCATATTGATACCCTTTACATGGCTCATTGTGTGGTTGCCTACCTGATGACCGGCCGCACGCAGTG
>JAFZDG010000153.1 GCA_017561285.1 Bacteroidaceae bacterium | reverse complement strand
TGAGTTAGCATAGGAATCAGGATACTTCGTGTTTTAATTGTAATATATGCCAAAGCGTATCCAACCATTCCTGTTCCTATAAATGCCCCCGTGTTAAATGTAACTTTACCATTTTGAAAGATCAGTGAATGTGCTAAACCAAAGAGCATTCCATTAATTATAATTGCAGGATTTTTATATGCTTTATTAGTGTTACGAAGAGCACTACACATTAAGCCAAGTAGAATACCTCTAAACATTATTTCCTCGTCAATGCCTGGCATTGTAATTTGGAAAAGCAATGTTTCGAGATTAAACTCCTTAATGCTTAATATGCCAGAGAGACTAAAAATGGATATGAGTGCAAAGGAAACTTTTAATGCAGCTTTTAATCCTTCTTTGTTCTGCTTAAGAGTAAAGAAATCGTTATCGTTAAATTGTTGGCGAAAAATAAAGTATATTGCAATACCATTCAATATACCATAAATCTTGCCGTTCCAATTCCAATTACCGTTAATTATATGAAGGGAATCAACAAGATGGGGCATAAAAAGAAAGATGCAATATATATAGTAGCAAAATGCAATACTCAATACACGAAAATAATTATTCCTTGTTCTGTCTTTTATAAAAATAATCAACAAAGGTAAGATTATTAATATATGCAAGAGAGGTTGTATAAATGCTTGAGTTACCATAATATACTATTATATTGATGATTTAAAGTTCTTGTAATAAGGTTGTCTCTGCAAAGTTACGGCAAATTTTCCAAAATCATCTCTGAATGCCTTTAAAAGTGGGATTTGAGTACATAGTATGTATCACAATATATGTAATTGGAAAAGATGTTGGACAATATTTTCAGAATATATTGTCGGGGGACAAAGATTTTGCAAATAAACACATACGAAATACAAATACAAGCAGAGTTTATACATGTGTTTTTGCTAACTCATATTTGTATTTCATCACTTTTAACCTCAAAAATAGGCATTTTTGTCCCCCGAAGTGCCTGAGGGACAAAAAATACGTCCCACGAGTGCCTAGGGCGCAAACGAGGGACAAAATTGATTTTTTGGACTTTGCTTATTATAATTGTAAAACCATCCTATCTAGTTGTTATTCAACGCATTAGTAGATGAGTTATACTTAAAATTATTAATTTGTATCAAATCCACTAGTGTATTGAATATCAATATATTAACCAATTATTACTTTCCGATGCAGAATCGTGAAAAGATTGAGCCGAGGATTTCGTCTGTGGATATTTGGCCGGTTATTTCGCCGAGGTGGTGCATACATTCGCGTATGTCTTGCGCTACGAAGTCGGTGGGTATGTCGTTGGTTAGGCCATCGGCTACTCTGTTGATGGCATCTAATGCGAGCATTAGTGCCTGATGGTGGCGGGCGTTTGTTACTATTACATCGTTGTTGTCGGCAGTAGGCAGTTGGGCTGCGGCTATGAGTTGTTTTTCTAATAAATCTATGCCGTCATTATTTCTGGCCGATATGCGCAGGGTGGGGGTGTCGGGGCGACATTGCAGAAGGGTTGCTTCAAGGTTGTTAAGTTGGAGCAAATTCTCATCACATAGGAGGTCGGCTTTGTTGAACACTATTATCAATTTTTTTTCTTCGCATAGGGGCAATATGCGTTGTGCTAATTCTAAGATTTCGTCCGATGGTGTTGTGCTGTCGATAAGCCATACAGCTATTTCGCTTTGTTGCAATTTACCGAATGTGCGCTCTATACCCATACTTTCTATGGTGTCATCGGTTTCGCGTATGCCGGCGGTGTCGATAAAGCGGAAGAGGGTTCCTCCGAGGGTTATTGTGTCTTCAATTACATCGCGAGTGGTGCCATGTATGTCACTTACAAGAGCGCGTTCATCGTGTACAAGACGGTTGAGTAGTGTCGATTTGCCGGCATTCGTTTCGCCAACAATTGCTACGGGGACTCCGTTTTTTATGGCGTTACCTACGGCAAACGAGTGTGCTAAGCGACCTATTTCGTTGCTTATTTCTTGTATGAGTGTGGTGAGTCGCGTGCGGTCGGCAAATTGAACGTCTTCTTCGCTAAAATCGAGTTCGAGTTCGATGAGTGAAACAAATTCTAATAACTGCAAGCGAAGGTCGGCCAAGCGGCGACTGAATTGTCCACGCATTTGATTCATTGCCAGTCGGTGTGCCGATGCCGATGTGGCTGCAATAAGGTCGGCTACAGCTTCGGCTTGCGATAGGTCTATTCGTCCCGACGCAAATGCTCGCCTTGTAAACTCGCCGGGCTCAGCCATACGACAGCCTGCCGATAAGAGGAGTGATATGATTTGTTGTTGTATGTATTGCGAACCATGACAGGCTATCTCTACGGTATCTTCTCCGGTGAATGAGTGCGGTGCGCGAAATGGGGTAGATATGACTTCGTCTATTACCTCTTCGCCTCTGTATATGTGGCCATACAGTGCTGTGTTAGCCGGTTGGTTAACAAGACATTTGTGTGGGTTTGCTGCTTTGAATATGGTGTCGCACAGTTGCATTGCATTGTTGCCACTTATGCGAATGACTGCTATACCGCCACTGCCGGCGGGAGTGGCTATGGCACATATTGTGCCTCCTATTTGGGGTATTATAGTTGCCATGATTTGAGGTCGTAATTTTGTTCTACGTAGTTTTCGAGTGAGTCGGGTAGGTTGTATAAGAAGTCTATTCCGGTGCGTGCCTCTACACTATCTATCGTAACGGCATACTTATATAGTGGCATATCGCAATCTTCGTTGGGCATTATGAATGCGATGCCTCGTGGTTGTGTCGTGTAGGGCGATGCTATTACTTTATAGAAGTATTCGGGCACTGCAACTCGATTGTCGCCTATAGTCATAGGCTCATCGGGAACAATAGGGCCGCATATAACTACTATGGCACTATCGCGGCGTGCCCATGTGCGTACACGACTTTCGAGTGAGTTCCACAGTCCGGCATTGAGCGCATGCACTTGCGGACAGATATTACTCATATAGAACGACTCTATCATTGCTTGCTTATCCCACTTCATATCGGCAGCAGGAGCCATATGACCTCTATCAAAACCGCTGTGGGTATAGTCGGCATGGCGTACTTGTATCCCCTTTACCATAGGATCTTTATCGAACCAATCCGAGCGTTCTACATCACCATCTGTTTCATTTGAGGTGAGTTCATATCCCACCCAATTGGCCAATCGCCAATCATTATTATATGAAAGGGTATATCCTTTGTGTCTGATTATTTGCGAAGCACGTCCTCTGGCCGTACGAGCCACCTCCAAGTCATCGATATGGTTTGTTAGTTGTGAGCCTTCATACGACTTTGTTTCGCTTGCAATTTGTTTTATGCTTTCGCATCCCGACAGGTTCATTAAGTAACCCACAACAGCAATGAGTAGTAGTATAATTAAGCCTTGCACTCTCACCGAGGTTGTTTGATTGTTCTTTTTGCGAGATTTTGATTTTTTGCCCATTGTTTTTTCAATATCTTTCTTGATTGAGAATGCAAATGTACAAAAAATATTGTACCTTTGCCCGAAGTTAGACTTGATTTAAGTAACACTATGAATATGACACTTGTTGATCGTTTTTTACACTATGTGAGTTTCGACACACAGTCGGATGATCTCACTAACATGACACCCAGTACACCTGGCCAAATGGTATTTGCGCAAGCGCTTGAAAAAGAGTTGCAACGCATAGGTCTCACAGAGATTACACTCGATGAGAATGGCTATCTAATGGCAACACTTCCGGCTAATACCGATAAAGTCATTCCTACTATTGGTTTCATAGCACACCTCGATACAGCTCCCGATATGTCGGGCCGTAACGTACAACCTCGCATTGTCGAAAAATATGATGGTGGCGATATTGTGTTGTGTGCCGAAGAAGGTATTGTGCTTCGTCCTGCCGAATTTCCCGAGTTGCTCCATTACATTGGCAAAGATCTTATCGTTACCAACGGTAAGACATTGCTTGGTGCCGATGACAAGGCCGGTATAGCCGAAATCGTAACTGCAATGGAATATTTGATTGCACATCCCGAAATCAAACATGGAAAGATTCGTGTCGCATTTAACCCCGATGAAGAGATTGGTAAAGGTGCTCATAAATTTGATGTTGAGGCTTTTGGTGCCGAATGGGCATACACTCTCGATGGTGGTGAAATAGGTGAGTTGGAATACGAAAACTTCAATGCAGC
>JAFZDG010000152.1 GCA_017561285.1 Bacteroidaceae bacterium | reverse complement strand
GGTCAAGGTAAAAAGATGGGTTTCATTGCCCAAGAGATGGGACGAGAGATAAATACACTCGGCTCTAAGTCAAACCATGCCGAGATGCAACGCATTGTAGTGCGTATGAAAGACGAATTGGAGCAAATAAAAGAACAAGTGCTCAATATAATGTAATGTATCGTATGGCAAATAAAGGTAAACTTATAATCTTTTCGGCACCATCGGGTTCGGGCAAATCTACGCTTATCAACTATCTTATGCAGCAAGGATTGCCTCTTTCGTTCTCGGTGTCGGCAACCAGTCGTGCTCCTCGCGGTAGCGAGCAGCATGGTGTTGAATACTATTTCCTCACAGAAGAGGAGTTTCGCACACGCATTGCAGCCGATGAGTTCTTGGAGTATGAAGAGGTATATCCCGGCAAGTTCTATGGTACGCTCAAGAGCGAAGTGGAGCGATTGCGCAATGCCGGCCGCCACGTGATGTTTGATGTCGATGTGGTAGGTGGTGTCAATATCAAGCGATTCTATGGCGATGAGGCGATGTCGGTGTTTGTACAACCACCTTCGGTAGAGGTGTTGCGCGAGCGTTTGATAGGTCGTGCTACCGATGCTCCTGAGGTTATAGCCACTCGTGTCGCCAAGGCCGAGCAGGAGTTGACCTACGCACCTCAATTCGATTATGTAATTGTAAATGATGTGCTTGAAGAGGCACAGCGCGATGTGTTGGCATTGGTGAAAGAGTTTACAAACAACTGATTGTAACAAGATTATTATGCGTATAGGTATATTCTCCGGCTCATTCAATCCTATTCATATGGGGCATCTTATGTTGGCCAGTTACTATGTCGAGTATGGTGCTTTCGATGAGGTGTGGATGCTTGTATCGCCGCACAACCCATTGCGCGAGCGAGTATCGGCCCATAACGACCATCATCGCTGTGCGATGGTAGAGTTGGCTTTGCAAAATGTGTCGGGGGTGAAATTTTGCGATATAGAGTTTTCTTTGCCGCAACCTTCATATACCATCCATACTCTCGATGCCTTGCATCATCGTTATCCCGAGCACGATTTTACACTCATTGTTGGAGCCGATAATTGGCTTATTTTCGATCGTTGGTATCAGCCCGACCGCATTATCAACGAATATAGTGTGTGTATATATCCTCGTAGGGGGTATGAGGTGAACGTTGAGGCTCTGCCTCCCCGAGTAAGCTATGTGGAGGCTCCGCTTGTGGAGTTATCATCAACTTGGGTGCGGCAAGCTGTGGCCGAGGGGCGTAACGTGTCAGCCTTCTTGCCATATGGCGTGTATAATTATATAAAAGAGAATAATTTATATCAAACGATATGATGAATCAACAAGTATATTCAAAGGATATAGTAGAGTTTGTGACTGTTGGAGTAGAGTATTGCTCATTGGTGGAACGTGCCGGAGAGATGTCGCGTCACGACTTCAATCTCAAACTTGTGCGCATTCTGCCGTTGTTATACCTCAAAGCAACGCTACTACCCAACGATGAGATTGATGAGGCCGATGATTTGGAGTGCTATGTTACCGAAGAACAATATGAGTATTTGAGAGCCGGTATCTCTAAGTTGTTGGGTGAGGCCGATGACTATCTCGAAGTATTTGAGGCCGATATGGCTTATAGTGATACTCCGTTGGCAGCCTCTATATCTGAAGGTCTTGCCGATATATATCAAGATGTGCGCGATATGCTCGAAATATATCGTTTGGGCAATGAAGAGTTGTCGCAAGCAGCTATATGTCGTTGTCGTCGTAATTTTGTGGCTTACTGGGGACAAAAATTGGTAAATGTGATGCGACCGTTGCATACTATATGCTTTAATGAAGATGCCGAGGACTGCGATGCGTGTGATGACAGTGACCACGATGATTGTGACTGCCATGATGAGCATTGCCATTGTCACAGCAATGATTTGTAATGATGATTTGATAGTTATGCATACTCGTTATAATCATATATCGATAGATAAAGCAACAATCAATTCGTTGCCTATAGAGAGTTTCTCGGGCCATATACATATTATAGATAGTATAGAGGAGGCTCGCAGGGCAGTACAACTCTTGCGCGAACACGATATATTGGGTATTGATACCGAAACCCGACCGTCATTTCGCAAAGGACACACCAATAAAGTATCTTTGATACAACTCTCTACGCGCACCGATTGTTATCTGTTTCGCATCAATAAAATAGGCCTCATAGAGGAATTGCGCGCATTGCTCACCGACAAGGACTTGCTCAAGGTGGGAATATCATTGCGTGATGATTTTTCGGTATTGCATCGTGTAGATAGCTTTGAGCCTCAGAATTTTATCGATTTGCAAAGTGTTGTGGGAAAGTATGGTATAGACGATATGAGTTTGCAAAAAATATATGCCATTATTTTCGGAAAGAAAATATCTAAGTCGCAACGCTTGACCAATTGGGAAGCCGAGCAACTATCCGTCCCGCAACAATACTATGCAGCACTCGATGCGTGGGCTTGTCTTCACATATACGATGCGTTGCAAGAGGGTGTCGATTTCTATCATACACAGTC